>JAABSQ010000632.1 GCA_011390315.1 Desulfobacteraceae bacterium | reverse complement strand
GGCAAACCGGCGCCCTGGACACGGTGAACAACCGCTACCTGATTCACCGGGTGAACCTCGACCACTATCCGGACTGGTATGTGGCCTACCTGGTGAATCGGGATTCCATCCTGAAGGGGGTGGCCGATCCTCTGATCCGCAAGGGAAGCTATGTGGCCCTGGTGCTCTGTATTCTCATCGGCTGGGCGGTGGTGTTTCTCTACCGAACCGCGAGCCAGGATCTGGTTCAGCGGAAAGCGGCGGAAAAGGCGCTGAAAGAAAGTGAGCGGCGGTATCGCATCGTCTTTGAAAATACCGGGACCGGTACCACTCTGGGTGAAAACGACATGACCATTTCCATGGCTAACGCGGAATTTGAACGGATCACCGGCTATTGCCGGGAGGAGATCGAGGGCAGAATGAAATGGACCGAATTCGTCGCTCCCGAAGATCACGCGCACATGAAGGAATACCATCTCCGCAGGCGGGAAGGGGACCCGGACACTCCCAGCCGGTTCGAATGCAGCATCATCGACCGGCAGGGGAAGGTCAAGAACATGTTCCTGACGGTCGGGCTGATTCCGGGCACCATGACCAGCGTCGGTTCCTTTTTGGATATCACCGAATACAAGCGGGCGGTGCGGGCCTTGGAAAAGAGTGAAGCCCGGTACCGGCAGTTTTTCGAAGGGGATTTTTCCGGCGCTTATATTTCCCGGCCGGACGGAACCCTGGTGGACTGCAACCCCGCCTTCGCCCGGATTTTCGGTTTTTCCTCCCCGAAAGAGGCCCTGGAAACCGATCTGAATGCAATTTATCCCGATCCCGTGGCCCGATCCGATTTTCTGAAAAAGCTCAAGCGGGATCGAAAGGTCACCTATCATGAATCCCGATTGCGCCGCCGGGACGGGTCCGCCGTGCATACCATGGAGAACGCCATCGGGATCTTCGACGCCGACGGAGAATTGACCGAAATCCGGGGGTACCTGATGGATGTGACCGAGCAGCGGGACCTCGAAAACCAGCTTCGCCAGGCCCTCAAGATGGAGGCGGTGGGAACCCTGGCCGGGGGCGTGGCCCACGATTTCAACAATCTCTTGATGGCGGTGCAGGGAAATATTTCCATGATGCTCCACGGGCTCGATTCGAACCACCCCCATTACCCGCGGCTGAAGAGCATTGAAGGATTCGTCCAGAGCGGGTCGAAACTGACCGCCCAGCTTCTCGGGTATGCCCGCAAAGGGCGGTTCGAGCTCAAACCCCTGAATTTGAATACACTGGTAAGAAATACCGCCGAAACCGTGGCCCGAACCCGCAAGGACATATCCCTGGTCACCGATTTGTGTGACGACTTGTCGCCCATTGAGGCGGACTGGAGTCAAGTCGAACAGATTCTGCTGAATCTCTACATCAACGCTTTTGACGCCATGCCGGGCGGCGGACATCTGTATTTGAAAACCCGGAATGTCGATCACCGGGAGGTCAAGGGATTTCAAGGCGGCCCGAAGGAGGCGGCCCATTACGTGCTGCTGGAGGTGACCGACAACGGCATCGGTATGGAACAAGACATTCTGGAGCGGATTTTCGACCCCTTTTTCACCACCAAAGAGATGGGCCGGGGCACCGGCCTGGGTCTGGCCTCGGCATTCGGGATTATTCAAAACCACGGCGGGCACATCCATGTGACTTCTCTGCCCGGCGGCGGCTCCAGTTTCAGTGTTTTTTTTCCGGCATCCGCGAAACAGCAGACCCGGCCGGAAAACGACCCCGGCGAAATGATGACCGGCAGCGGCGCCATTCTGCTGGTGGACGATGAAGAGATGATCGGGGAAATCGGCGCTCAGATGCTGGAGGCGCTCGGATTCGAGGTGCAGGTCGCCGGCGGCGGCAAGGAGGCGATTGCGCTGTATGAAGCGGATCCGAACCGGTTCCGAATGGTGATTCTGGATCTTGTCATGCCGGGAATGAGCGGAGAAGAGGTGCTTACACGCTTACAGACCATCAATCCCGGGGTCAGGGTGCTGCTGTCCAGCGGATACAGCCTCGAAGCCAAGGCGCAACACATGCTGGACAGCGGGTGCCGGGGGTTTATTCAAAAACCCTTCAGCCTGAAAGCGCTTTCCGCTAAAATCGAAGAAATTTTAAAGATGAAGACCCAAGAAAAATCGGCGGAGTTTTTCGGCGCATTCGATACCGATTCGGGTGCGGTGCGCACCCATTAGCAGAAGGAGGTAAAACAATGGAACAACTGAATAGTATTTCCGAGGCGATCGCTCTTTCCATGGGAGCGGCCTGGGCCAGCGGCATCAACCTGTATGCCACCATTCTGGTGCTGGGAATCCTGGGGGTTACGGAGAACATTATCCTTCCGGAGAACCTTCAGATTCTGACCCATCCCATGGTGATGACCGGGGCCGGGCTGATGTTCATCACCGAGTTTGTCGCCGATAAAGTGCCGGGGGTCGATTCGGGCTGGGATGCCGTGCATACCTTCATCCGGATTCCCGCCGGAGCGATCCTGGCCGCCGGGGCGGTCGGCGAGGTGAGCCCGGCTCTGAGCCTGACCGCCGGTATTCTGGGGGGCGGTCTGGCCGCCGGAACCCATGCCACCAAGGCGGGCGCCCGGGCCTTGATCAACACCTCTCCGGAACCCTTCACCAACTGGACCGCTTCGGTGGCCGAAGACCTGACGGTGATCGGCGCCATATGGACCGCCCTCAACTACCCGGTGGTCTTTATCTGCTTTGTATTGATTTCCATTCTGCTGATGATCTGGCTGATTCCCAAACTCTGGCGAGGCATCAAAAAGGTCTTTGCCGCCATCGTGCGTCTGCTGGGCGGCGAGCGGCCTTCGGACCTGCGTCTGCCGGGCGAGCGGCCTCCGAAGATCGAAGGTCCGCCGGAAAAATCGGCGGGAGAATGCTGATTCAGGAGGAAAGCCCTGAATTTACTTACTTTTTTACACGGGAGGAGCCGCGATGAAGGCATTGAAAATCGGTACGGCGGTATGGCTTGTTCTGGTTGTAACAGCCATTCCGGGGAGTGCGGAATACTTCAAAGGCCGATGGGTGCACGGGCAGGGGTTGTTCACCTATCCCGACGGGGAGACCTATCTTGGAAAACTGGACAATACCCACTTCTTCGGAAAGGCCGTCTACAACTTCCACGACGGCCGGCGGTATGTGGGGGATTTCAGAGACAGCCGGTTTCACGGAGAGGGCGTCCTCTACTATCCGGACGGATCGGTCTATGTGGGGCAATTTGAAAACGGACGGTTCAGCGGATTCGGCGCCCTGACCTATGCCGACGGTAAAAAATATGTCGGGGAATTCAGAGACAATGAATTCCACGGGCAGGGGACCCTGACCTTTCCCGGCGGCCGGGTATATCAGGGCGAATTCGCCGACGGGTGCCCGGATGGAAAGGGCGTCTATTCTTTTCCCCAGGGCAAAGAATATGCGGGGTCCGTTCAGCGGGACGCGTTTCAGGGCGACGGCACCCTGGTCTACCCCACCGGCCATATCTATACCGGGGATTTTCAAAACGGCCGACCCCACGGACGCGGGACCATGATCTTTCCCGACGGGCAAACATATGAAGGAGATTTCATGGACGGCGACCGCAACGGATTCGGCGCCCAGACCTTTGCCGACGGCGCCGAATACATCGGAGAATTCAGAAACGACATGTTCCACGGCCAAGGGACCTTTGTCTATCCCAGCGGCATCAAGTACCGAGGCATGTTCAGAAACGGACGGCATGTGGGCGACGGCCTGGCTTACGGACCCGATTCCACCCGATGAACACCGGCCATAAACCGCTGATTCGAATCGGTCTCTGGACCGCCTCCATTTTGTCGGTCATCGCCGTCGGGGTCCATTCTTTTCCGAGGGAGTATCCGGAGCTCAGTTTTCTGGAATCTTTTTACTACACCCTTCGGCTGTTTATCCTCGAATACGACCTGCCTCATTTTCCCGAGACCTGGCCCCTGATCTTTATCCATTTTTTCGCGCCGCTGCTGGCCGTCTCGGCTCTGGGTACGGCGATCACCTATCTGTTCCGGTTTTCGCCGCTGCTTCAGACCCGGTGGCGCTCCGATCATGTGATCGTCTGCGGTGTGGGGCGCACCGGAAAGCTGATGGCCAAGACCATCAAGGCCCGGGGAATCGAGGTCGTCGGTGTGGACATGGGCCCCCCCGAAGGGTTTGAAGAATGGCTGAATGAGTTTTCCATCCCCATGATCTACGGCGATTTTTTAAGCCGGCCGGTTCTGGAGCGGGCCGGCGCGGCCCGGGCCCGGTCCGTCCTCTTTGCCTCCGGGGATGATCTTCAAAACCTCGAAGGGGTGGTCAGCGCCTACGGCTGGCTTCGCAGCGACTCCGGTCCGGTCCGCCTTCTGTGGGCCCACATCGCCAGTGAAAAACTGGCCGAGACCGCGCGTCTGGCCCTGCGCACCGAAGGAACGGTCGGCATCCGTCTGTTTGACACCTATCACCTGGCGGCGGCCAAAATGGTTTGCAAGCATTTCGGACCCGAGGTCCGGGAAGGGGTGCGGGAGATCACCATCATGGGCTTCGGCAAATTCGGCCGGGACCTGGTCGAGGTCCTGGCCAAGGACCTGAAGCCTTCGGAGAAACCGCACATTCGGGTGGTGGATATTCAGAACCGGAAAAAAGAGGTCGATGCTCTGGCCAAAGAACTGGGTATTTCCGATCGAATGACCTTTATGCAGGCCGATATTCAGGACCTGGAACTGACCGATGATTCGGGAAACGCCTTTTTTCTCTGCACGGACGACGATATCGGAAATCTCGCCGTGGCATTGATGCTGACCCGGCACATTCTGGGAACCCATGTCTATGTGCGCATGGGCAAGTGGCCCATCTCGGCCATCGAGGAACATCTTCGGGAAAACAGCGGCATCACCTTCGTCAACATCAATGATCTGGTGGTGGAAGGGATACCGGATTTTCCCGGCATCTTCGAACCGGCCGAATTCTCGGACCTGAAGCGGTCCGGACGAGGTGAATCGGCAAGAGGAGGGGAGCAAGCCTCCCCGATTACGGAATTGGAACGTGGATAATCAATGAGATCGAACCGATAGGGAAAAGTGGAGGAGCAGATGACGAAAAAATGGGTATATTTATTCGATGAAGTGGATCAGGCACAGGAATATATGGGAGGCGACTGGGACGGTGTTCGCGGACTGCTCGGCGGAAAGGGGGCCAACCTGGCCGACATGGCTCGCATCGGGGCGCCGGTGCCGCCCGGGTTTACAGTGACCACCGAGGCCTGCAACGCCTATCTGAGTTCCGGAGGCAAATTCCCGGAAGGGCTCTGGGACCAGGAACTTGCGGCCCTCAAAACGATCGAGAAGCAGACCGGGAAAACCTTCGGGGACCCGAACAATCCCCTTCTGGTGTCCTGCCGCTCCGGGGCCAAATTCTCCATGCCCGGGATGATGGATACCGTTCTCAATATCGGGCTCAATGATGAAACCGCCGAGGGGTTGGCCAGACTGACCGATGACGAACGGTTCGCCTTCGATTCCTACCGCCGGCTGGTGCAGATGTTCGGCAATGTGGTTATGGGGGTGCGGGATGAACTCTTCGAGGAGGTCATCACCGACACCCGAAAAAAGGCCGGGGTGGAGATCGACGCGGAGCTGAGCGCCGACCACTGGAAGGCGGTCACCAAGGAATTTCGGGCCATCTGCCGGCGGCAGACCGGATATGAGTTTCCCACCGAACCGATCGAGCAGCTCAAACTGGCTACCGAAGCGGTGTTCAAGAGCTGGAACGGAAAACGGGCCGTGGATTATCGAAAGGCGGCCGGTATCGCCGATGATCTGGGCACAGCCGTCAGCATCGTCACCATGGTCTTCGGCAATATGGGGGATGACAGCGCCACCGGTGTGGCCATGACCCGAAACGGCTCCACCGGCGACAACAAGATCGAAGGCGATTATTTGACCAATGCCCAGGGCGAGGACGTGGTGGCCGGCACCCGCATCACCAAAGACATTGACAAGCTTCGGGAAGAGATGCCCAAGGCCTATGCCGAATTCGAGGAGGTGGCCCAAAAGCTGGAGCAGCACTACCGGGAAATGCAGGACGTGGAATTCACGGTCGAAAAAAGAAAACTCTGGATGCTTCAGACCCGGGACGGCAAGCGCACGGCCCAGGCGGCGGTGCGGATTGCCGTGGATATGGCCGAAGAGGGGCTGATCAGCAAGGAAGAGGCGGTGATGCGGGTCACTCCGGAACAGGTCGATTTTTTTCTCCATCCTCAGTTCGACCCCGAAGCCACCGCCGAAGCCAAGGGAAAGGGTGAGATGCTGGCCACGGGTCTGAATGTCTCCCCTGGAGCGGCCTGCGGTATTGTGGCCCTGGACGCCGACCTGGCCGAAGAATGGTCCAAGGGCGGAAAGGACGTGATCATGGTCCGGCCGGAGACCAAACCCGACGATGTCCACGGCATGCTCGCGGCGAAGGGGATTCTCACCAGCCGGGGCGGGCGCACCAGCCATGCGGCCCTGGTGGCCCGGCAGTTCGGTAAACCGGCCCTGGTGGGGGTGTCGGCCCTTCAGATCGATATGAACCGGCGCCAGATTCAGGTGCTGGACGAGATCATCCACGAGGGGGAGTGGATCTCCATCGACGGCACGGTGGGCGAGCTGTACAAGGGCAAGCTCAAGACCATGGTGCCCGACATCAAGGATTCCTGGCTGATCAAACTCCTTTCCTGGGCCGATGAATTCCGCCGCCTGGGCGTCTGGACCAACGCCGATTACCCCCGGGACGCCGAAAGGGCCCGGGAATACGGGGCCCAAGGGATCGGGCTGTGCCGCTCCGAGCACATGTTTTTCGAGGCGGAGCGGCTGCCCCACGTGCTCAAGATGATCATGGCCGACCTGCCGGTGGAGCGCCGGGAGGCCCTGGAAGCGGTGCTTCCGTTTCAGCGGGAGGATTTCGCAGGCCTCTTTCGGGCCATGGACGGCCTGCCGGTGATCATCCGTCTGCTCGACCCGCCCCTGCACGAGTTTCTGCCCAACCGGAACGAATTGCAGGAGGATCTGACCGATATCCGGATCCGGCTTCAGAAGGCCGATTCCCTGAAAGCGGTGGATGATCTGCTGGATCAGTTCAAAAAGAAGGAGCGCCTTTTGCAGCGGGCCGAGAAACTGCATGAATCCAACCCGATGCTGGGGCTTCGCGGGGTTCGGCTGGGCATCCTGGTGCCGGAGATCACCATCATGCAGGTGCGGGCCATCTTCGAGGCGGCCTGCATCGTCACCAAAGAGGACGTGGATGTGCGGCCCGAGGTGATGATTCCGCTCACCGCCCATGCCCATGAGCTGAAGATTCAGCGGGAGGTGCTGGAATCCGAGGCCCAGCGGGTGATGGATCAACGGGGGGTGGATATCGCCTATAAGTTCGGCACCATGATCGAGCTGCCCCGGGCATGCCTCACCGCCGATCAGATCGCCGAATATGCGGAGTTTTTCTCTTTCGGCACCAACGATTTGACCCAGACCACCTACGGCATTTCCCGGGATGACGCCGAGGCCGGCTTTCTCATCGACTATATCGAGCGGGAAATTCTGCCCGACAATCCCTTTGCCACCATCGATCCCGACGGGGTCGGGAAACTGATTGAAATCGGGGTCGAAAAAGGGCGCAAGGTCCGTCCGGACATGGAAATCGGCATCTGCGGGGAGCACGGCGGTGATCCGGTCTCCATTGCGCTGTGCCACAAGCTCGGGCTGAGCTACGTCTCCTGTTCGCCCTACCGGGTGCCCATCGCCCGTCTGGCGGCGGCCCAGGCGGCTCTTAGGGAAAAATCCAAAAAGTAAATTGTCATTTTCAACTACGCGAAGGAGGGATGTTCAAACCGAATGTTCCTCCTTCCTATTTTATAAGGAGCATTCATGATGTGGATGAAACCCCTGGGCCGATCCGGGATCGAGATCAGCGCAATTGTCATGGGCACCTGGCAGGCCGGAAAAACGATGTGGGCCGGCATCGAAGACGGCGAAATCGACCGGGCCATGCGAGCCGCCTACGATGCCGGCATCACCACCTTTGATACGGCCACGGTATACGGCAACGGCCATTCCGAGCGGATGCTGGGCAAGGCGCTTCACGACGTCCGGGACCGGGTGGTGATCGCCACCAAGGTCTTCGCCCATTCCCTGGCCTACGACAAGGTGTTCCAGGCCTGCCACAAGTCGCTCAAGGATTTGAACACCGATTACATCGATCTTTACCAGATTCATTGGCCGGCCGGGGCTTTCGGCAGCAAAAAAGTCCCGGTGGAGGAGACCCTGAGCGCGCTCGGCAAGCTCCGGGAAGAGGGCAAAATCCGTGCGATCGGGGTGTCCAATTTTTCCCGGGCTCAGCTCGAAGCGGCTTCACAGTATGCCCGAATCGACAGCATGCAGCCCCCCTATTCACTGTTCTGGCGGCAGGTGGAGACCGACGCCATGCCGTATTGCCTGGAAAAGGAGATCTCCGTTCTGGCCTACTCTCCCATGGCCCAGGGGATCTTGACCGACAAGTTCGGCGCGGACCCGGCATTTGAAAAGGGCGACCACCGGGCCAAGAACAAGCTGTTTCAGCCCGAACACTATGAGCGGGTTCAGGCCGCCTTGAAGCAGCTGCGGCCCATCGCCGAAAGCAAGGGGATCACCCCGGGTCAACTGGCCCTGGCCTGGATCATCTCCCGGCCGGGAACCTGTGCCATCGCCGGGGCCCGCAATTCGGATCAGGCGGTCCAGAACGCCGAGGCCGGCGACATCGTCCTCACCGAATCCGAACTGTCGGAAATGGAGATCATCAGCCGGTCGGTGACCGACTATCTGGACGATGATCCGGTCCAGTGGAAATGGTAAGAGCGGCAATCAACCGCCGCTTCGCACCGCCTGAATCGCTTCCAGCACCCGGTCGTGCAGCGGACCGTTGGTGGCCACGATTCCCACATTGTCGGCGAGGGTGCGTCCGGCCGAAAAGCCCAAAGGGGCGCCGCTGAAATCGGTGACCCGCCCCCCGGCCTCGATCACGATCACCGCTCCGGCGGCGTGGTCCCATATTTTCTCTCGATAGGATTCGGACCGGGGCAGCCGAAGATAGATCGAGGCCATGCCCGAGGCCACCGCGGCATACTTGGCCTGGCTGTCCATGCGAAAGGGCGGGGCGGTGATGCCCAGTTCTCCGCTGATTTCAGCATGAACATCATGGGCCGCATGGGCGCTTTCCACCGATTCGCAGAACCGGACTTCTTCCGGCCGGCTGTGTTGATCCGTGGAAATCGAAACCGGATCACCTCCGCCGAGAGATTTCCGAAAGGCCCCTTCCCCCCGTACGCCATAGAAGATCGCCCCCGGTTCATGCCCCTGATCCGCGGGAAAGGCCGGGCACCCCAACACCCCGAGCACGACCTCCCCCTCTTCCACCAGGGCCAGGGCTACGGCGTACTGGTCCTCCCTTAAAAATCCCTTGGTGCCGTCGATGGGGTCGATGGTCCAGAACCGGCCTTTGTAGTCGACCTATCCGGCGCCGGCATCGATCAGGGCCAGCAGCCGGTTTTCGTCTTTTAGCTTCACTTGATCCCGGACCAGACGGAAGACCTTTTCTCGAAGGGCGGCGTTTTCCCGGAGCACCTTGGCGCTCTCCTCGCCCACAATGTCATCCTCGGGGAAGGTTTGCTTCAGAAAACGGG
>JAABSQ010000631.1 GCA_011390315.1 Desulfobacteraceae bacterium | reverse complement strand
ATTTCCGGTAAAACTCACCGACTGGACCCGGGACTGGCGCAAAACATTTGAGGCGTACACCCTGGAGGCATAGCGCCTTCTCGGTGTTTTTCCGAATCCGGAAAGGACATGACCGTGCCCGGATGGATCAATCTCGGGCTTTCCCGGGAAAAACTTCGCGCCGCCCGCAACCGGTTCAGCCTGAAACAGGAACTGATGATTTTATTTCTAATCCTCCCGCTCGGAAAGCACCTCATTCACCCACCCCATGGCCGCGATCATGTTCGGAAACCCGGTGGTGGTCAACCCCAGCAGCACGGCGTGGACGATCTCCTCGTGGGTCGCCCCCGCGTTCAGGGCCTTGCGCGTGGAAGACATCACCCCGCCCCGGGAGTTGGCCCCCAAGGCGATGCCCAACTTGATCATATCCTGATCTTTTTCCGACAGCGGACCGCCCTTGTCCCGGCAGGCCGACGCCAATGCTTTGTAGGCATCGGTGATTTCCGGAAAATCCTTGGTAAAATCGGTGTACTTCTTGGGTAGATACATCTCGCCTCCTGCTTCTTATTCTGAAAAGCCGTAGTGAAACACTTCGTATTCGGTTTTCCCGCCCAGCAATGCGTCCACCTGATCCTGAACCTCCTGCCGCTCTTTACTGATCAGCCATTTTTCCCAATCTTCCGCCGACTGCCAGGTGCTGATGACCAGAAATACATCCGGTCTGTCGAGGCTCTTTAAGGTCTCTCCGGAGATGTACCCGGGCTGGTTGGTCGCCAGCGTTCTCAGCTTTCGAAACAGCGGAATCATCTCTTTGGCTTTTTCTCTGGGAACTTCTCTTTTAATGAGGATCTTGACGGCCATTTTCGACCTCCTTTTATTCAGGTTCAAAGACGTGAAGAGAACAGCCGGTAAACTGAAAGGCATTCAGTTTACCGAGGATTCTTCAGTGTATCGAGTTTCAGCCGAAATTTCAAGGAAAGAAACCCGTTTTTTGCACCGATAAAATGACCGCTCCCCATCTTGACAATCGGTCCCGAGTGATGCATCGTCCTCCCTTCATAACCAGCAAGCAAGGAGCAACCGTGAAATCTTACGACCAGTTATTGACCGAACATTACGGCCGAACCGATCTGAAAACCCGCATCCTCTCCGCACTGGAAAAAGCGGGAAAGGACATCAACACTCTCACACGAGAGGACCTCTTCACCTTTGACGAGTTTCATATCGGGGGGCGATTGGAAACCCGAAATCTGGCCGAATGGGCCGATCTTGCACCGGGCGCCCGCATCCTCGATCTGGGCTGCGGGATCGGGGGGCCGGCCCGAACCCTGGCCGCTGAATTCGGGTGCGATGTGACCGGCCTGGATATTATCGAAGAATATTGTTTGGCGGCAGAATCCCTGACCCGTCGGGTCGGCCTGGCGGATCGCGTCCGGTTTCAGCACGGCAATGTTGCGGAGATGCCCTTTGACCCGGAGACGTTCGATGCGGTCTGGTCTCAGCACACCACCATGAACATTCAAGACAAACAGGCGCTTTTCAGGGAAATTTACCGTGTGCTGGTTCCCGGAGGCCGGTTCATTTTTCATGAGGTCTGCGCCGGGCTGAACCAGCCGATCCATTTTCCGGTCCCCTGGGCCCATGAAGCCGCCCTCAATTTCCTTATTCCACCCCGGGCATTACACCGATCCCTGATCGATCAGGAACTCACCGAGGAAAAATGGCGGGACATCACCGCCGATTCCCTGGCCTGGTATCAAAAAGCGGCGGCCAACATGGCGACCCATCAGACAAAGCCCGCCAAGCCGCTGGGAATCAAACTGCTGATGGGCGACACCACCCCCGCGAAAGCCGCCAATGTGGTAAAAAATCTCAAAGAAGACCGAATCCGGGTAGTCCAGGGGGTCTTTCGAAAGAACGGTTAATCCGCTTCACCGCGGGATTTAAAGAATGCCGCCAGCTTTTGGCGATAGGCATCCGAATGGCCCCACTTGGTGAAGAGGGTGACATGCTCGCACCCGTCCACGGCCCAGAGGTATTTGGGATCATTGGCCCGTTCATAAAGTTGCTCGGCATGGCTAAAAGGGACGGCCGTATCCGAGGCGCAGTGAATGATGAGCAGGGGAACCGGTGCGATCCGGTCCACCAGGTCGATGGGGCTGTAGGCATTGCTGAGTCCCAGATAAGTGACCGGCCGAATCGGCCAGGTAAGACAAGGTATTCGGGCGATGGCCTTCGGCGTTTTTTGCTTCATCATGTACCGGGCCTCGGCCCGAAAAGAGGTGAAGGTGGATTCGACCGCCAGGGCGCGAATTCCTGAGAAATCATTATCCGCCACGGCCGCTATGGCGAAAACACCGCCGAGGCTTTGGGCATAGATGAACAGATTCGAAGAATC
Organism: Desulfobacteraceae bacterium; assembly: GCA_011390315.1. Classification (GTDB taxonomy): domain Bacteria; phylum Desulfobacterota; class Desulfobacteria; order Desulfobacterales; family Desulfococcaceae; genus JAABSQ01. Next base: position 12,718 of record JAABSQ010000631.1, on the reverse strand, counting down.
GATATCGGGGCTGGATTGAAGGTATTCGATGGCGGCCACCGAATCCTGGTACATGCCGGAGCGATCCACAGCCCCCTCGGAGGCCCCGTACCCCCGGTAGTCGAATGTGAAGACGTTGAATCCCATCCGCGGAAGCCAATAGATGTGGTCCAGGTAGTAGGTGCGGTTGGCGAAATTGCCGTAAAAGTAGAGGACCGTTCCATGGGAAGTCCCGAGCGCCGGAATCAACCACCCGTGCAACCGGGTACCGTCCCCGCTGTGAAAGGTGACCGCTTTATGATTCAGGCCGTAATCGCTCGGGGTATGATAGACCCGGTCATCGGGATAATAGAAACTGCTGTCAATACATCCGAATATCCATAGCAAAGCAAACAGCCACACCGGATGAAGTGCACTTTTCGCCGGTCGTCCTATTCGTCTGTTTTCTTTTTCCAACGGGCCGCCGCTTTTCCGGCTTTGGAGGCGAACCGAGCCACCCCCTGCTTCAGATGTGCACCGGTCTCGGAAAAATCGGTTTTGACCGTCAATCCGCCGGATCGGTGAAAGATTCGAAAAGAGACCAGATCGAGCACCGACTTATCGGAGTGAAAAATCGGCGACTTCAGCTTTTGAACCGGTTCGAGCCCGGCCAGATTTGCGGTCACTGTACGCTCATCCTTTGAAAACTGAACCAGATCATCGACTTTGGCCCGGGACACCGCTGTCTTGAGGATATCCCCGATCACCACATGGATAATCGCCACCACGATCTTTCCGGCCAAATTCATTCCCGAAATTTTTTCACCGCCGATTCGGAAGACCGCGGTTTGCCGGTCGGGTGCGATCTCGATCTCCTGAATGAAGACATCCATGGACACGGCGGATCGAACCCTCATTTTTTTGACCTGAAGCCTCAATCGAATCCGATCCGCCTCGCAGGTAAGCGATTCCAGGGTAATGCCGCTCTCCTGCTCTTCCAGAGACTTGGCGATTTTTCGCTCCAGCACCGGTTCCGGTATCAGCAGTTCGCCTTTGGTGACAAGATCCAAATTCAGATTGGAACGAATCACGTCCAGGTAAGGCGCCCCCTTTTCGGAAGCCTTTTCGGAGATTTTTTTACCGGCCGCCAGTCCTTTCTGAAGGGCCTCTTTCCAGTTCATTCCATATCCCTTTTTTCAGCTGTCTGCATCGAATGAAATTCAATCGGGTGCGGGAAACAGCGCGCCCCGGGAAGGGTCGAGGCGATATCCGCCTTATCCGGCTTTTTTACACAGATGGGGAAAAAACCGTTTCGCGCACTCCGGACACACGGTCGGCGTAAATTCGACATAGGTGTACTCCTGTAAGAAATCCTCCCCTTCCAACCAGATGCCGTCGGCGGCTCTGATCTTATCACAACTGGTGCAGGTCGGTAACGGATAAACAGTGGTTTGACTTTCTTCCATGGACCCTTCTCCTCTTCCAAGACAATTTCAGCCAAAATATGTATTCGGGTCCACACCTACCGGATTATCTCATGAGAAGGAATCGGGTAAAACAGGTAATCGACTGCGAAAATCACCCCATCGGGTTGGAAAGTTTTTCCACCGGCGATGCATCATCCACGGTCCGTATTAGATGGGTGTCGCCCTTGATCAGGTAGACCAGTTCATTGCCGCAGCCGGGCAGGGCCCGCCGCATCGCCTGGAGAATGATGATCCGGATCAACCATTCCGCCTCGAAGGCGCCCTGCTGAACCCCGGGGTTTTCTCGCTTTTGAGGATGTCATCCACCGTAACGTCGGCACAAAGGAAGAAAAATCAAAAGGCCCTGAATGGAAGGAGGGGTTTCAAAAAAGAGAGACCATTCCGATTAAAAAAGAAAAGCCGCACAATGGCGGCTTTTCCCTCATGAAGGTTTAAACAACCTCTACGAGTTCGATATCAAAAGTGAGCGGCAGACCCGCCAGCGGCGGATTGGCGTCGAGCATGACATGCTCGTCGGTGACCTCCGTCACCGTGACCTGCACCGGCTTTCCGTCCGCAGAGGTGACCTGAAGCTGGGCGCCCGGGTTGAGGTCGATGTGCTCGGGCACCGCACTTCGCTCGACCTTGGAGATCAGTTCGGGCCGTTTTTCACCGAACGCCTGGTCCGGTTCCAACTCCACCGTCTTTTTCTCTCCCGGCTCCATTCCCACCGTGCTCTGTTCGAAACCCGGGATGACCTGCCCCTGGCCGATGGTAAATTCCAGGGGTTCATCCTCTTTGGTTTTGCCGAATTCGGTTCCGTCTTCCAGACGGCCGGTAAAATGAACGCGTACGGTGTCGCCTTTGTTTGCCTGTGTCATGAACACTCCTTTGTTGGCTTTGATACCTGCCCTTTGAGGCGGTATCCGTTAAAAAACGATTTCCGGACCATCGCCGAAAATTTTTTCACTATTTTCGGATGATGGCCGAAAAAACTCCCGGAAAAAAATCCGGGGCTTTCAATCTTATAAATCAGGATTAAATGGCGATGGTTATTATTCGCTTAAGGTAGGATGCGGTCCTCGGATTGTCAAGAAATGATCCCCATTCCAAAATGGATGTGCAAAAGCCGCCACTTGAAACCGGTTCAGCCGATCCTATTGTATGGAGGAAGACACTCACAAAATAACCCGCACAAGGAGCATACCGATGGCATTTACAGTGGAATTCAAAAAATCCGGCAAAACCGTGGAATGGGAAGACCGTTACGACAGCATCCTCGAATTGGCCGAAGACAACGGCGTAGAGATCGACAATGACTGTCGCCAGGGGGTATGCGGCACCTGCGCCGTGAAGCTGATCTCCGGCCAAGTGGACATGGAAGAAGACACCGGCCTCGACTACGTCGAAGACCCGGAGCAAATGATCCTGACCTGCACCGCGGTTCCGAAGTCGGATCTGGTTATCGATGCGTAAATGATTGATCTTAGGGATTCATTTCACGGCTGCCCAACGGCTGAAATTGAGCGTCCCGCAACCCCACCAAGACACTTTCACCGGTCGGGGCGACTTTCAGTTCTCCATATTCGGCCTGTTCGTATAAAGCGGCATCCCCTTCCTGAAAGAAGAAAGATTCCGCACCGAGGCGAAGCCCGTCTCGGTTTCGGTACAAAAGCGGATGCTGATCCGGTGGCAAGGGCTCACCATGGTAGAGACGGACAAAAGAGGCCACCTGGTTGTCATCCAGCGCCACCACGATACGACCGGTGTTTTCAAGCCGATCTTTGGCCACGGACGGGGCGATTTCATAGCGCAGGACCATGTAATCCCCCTGCATAAGGGATCGGGGATCCACCGGCGCCAACCGCAGCAGCACGGTGCGGCCGTGGGCCAGAACCTGTTCCTTCTGAAAAACCATAAAATTGACCACCGCCAGTACCAGCACCGTCACGGCCCAGAGGATGATGTTTCTCATGTATCCCGCTTTCCGGATACGAACGGATCGGCCGACTTTTCTGCGGAATCGGGTCGACACCACCCGGCGATTTTCCGAACCAGAAGCAGCAGCACCCCGCTGCCGGCCACCACTGCGGATTTGTATGCCAGGTCGATATTGAGGGCGTAGTAAAACACCACCAGAAACAGGGGCAGAAACAGGAAGGCGAATGCGGAAAGGACTCGGTCGCCGAATGCATACCCCATAACCAGGAGACCCACGGCCACCAGAATGCCCGGGGTGGTGAAAACACCCAGCAGAAGGGTGGCGGTGACGGCCAGGATCATCCAGGAATCCCGAAGATGATGAACCCCCGCCAGATACAGGTATAAAATAATCAAACCGAGAGCGAGGATCAAATTCGATGGCCAGAGGGGTTCATTGAAATCGGTACGCCAGAGATGCGCCTGAGACAGGTTCAAGATTAGCAGCACCACCGGCAGCATCAAAGCGGCTGAATAGGCCAGCGGTTCCAACGCCGGCATCCGCCGCCTGCTTAAGAAGAGGGTTCCGACAAGAACAATTTCCGCAGCCGCCAATCCGTGAAACCAGACCGATACCCGAGCATCCACAATCCAGAAGACAACCAGCGCCGCCAAAGCGGTGGGCGAGAGAAATCGATAGGTTGAGTTGGAATACAAGGGATACATCAACAGAGTGATCACCGCATGGGCGAAAACAATCACCCCGATTTCATCAAATCCGGAATATTCGGCAAATCCGAAAAGAACCAGCAGATTCCCCGCAATCGCCATGGCCAGAGAGAGCTGACTGACGAAGATTCCCCGGCGCCATCGACCCGGCACGACCGCCGCCCCAAGCATGACTCCACCCCACAGAACGGCGCCGGCGCCGCTATCGATGAGAGAGGCGACAGCCAGAAAAAGAATCAGGCAGAGGGCTGCAAACCAGGCGCCGATCCCCACCAGAATGCGAATGTAGACCGGCTCTTTTTCGCTTGCATTTGCAACCCGCAGGTGATCCAGGATTCGGTCGACATCCCCCTCCGCCAGCAGCGGCCGAACCCTCGAATGGGTCAGCACGTCTTCTATGGTCAGCGGGTTGGACTTCAATGGTCGACGCCTTCGGTGTGAAATGCCGGCCCCGCGGCGGTTTTCTTGAGCCAAATCCCCGCCAAGGAGACCACCCCCAGGATAAAAAGGCCCACGACCAGAAAAGCCCCCGCATTATCCAAACCGGTCGTCTCCAATATCCCCTTTCCGATTAACGTCAGCAACACCGCACATCCATTCAGGACGATCAGCGCCAGAGGAACCATATCAGGGGTGCAGGTTCGGTACCACCGGTACCCGCCGACGACCGTCACCGCCCATGCACTCGCCGCCAAGACCGTTTGGCCTCGCACCTCTCCGAATTGAACAATCAGCGCCAGGGTAGGCAAAGACAGCGGAATCAGCACCGCAGACACCAGCATCCATCGCATCCATCGATTCCGGGGAAGCGGAATCACCCGGCCGGTCCCGAGTTCAAAGCCGGCCAGAACGGCGCCGTGGATCACCGCCAGAAGAAGGCACAGGTACTCGTAAGGGATGTGATACAGCGGCTTTCCCACTTGGACCCAGAAAAGGATGAACCCGGTGTTTACGACGGCAAGCCAGACCATCCACAGGGCTGCAAAACGGGCGATGAAGACCCATCCCGCAATCAATACCGCCCATCCGCTGAAGAGTTCATAGGCATCGGCGCCGGTTTGATAGATCTGCCCGTATACCGCCAGCAGCACCCCGGTCAATACCGAGGCGCTCAATACGAAAACCTTCCCCGTGGTGTCGGAAAGCCCCTTCCATTGCGCGGCCGCGATGCATATCAGAACGGCCCCCTGAATCACCCCCAGTTTATAGAACCGCCCCATCTCCTTCCAGTTATAGGCGAAGAAAAAGAGAATTCCGGCCAGCACCAGGGCGGCGCCGAAGAAAAGGAGCATCCGCCGTGCCCAGGAAAACCAGGATGCAGCCGGCCGAACCAGCGCCGATGCGGCATAAAAGACTTCCGGTGAGAGGAGACCTTCTTGATAAAGGTGTCGAAGGAGGGCGATGTTCGCAGGCTTCTGAGACGGAGAAAATGTCATAACGCTCGGGGCTTGGGTTGGCAGCGGTTCTGACTGCCACGCGATTACGAATTCTTTTCAGCCAAGCGCCGCACCTGCTCCCGGGTCACCGAACGAGGCCGGAAGAGCGCCGCCGTCAACCCGCTTTCGATCACCAGCTGGGCGCAAAGCCCCAGGGACTGGGCCACGGAGAACATGACGGTGTAAAAGGCATGTTCGGTCATGCCGAAGTAGTGGAGCAGGGCGCCGGAAATACCATCGATATTGGGATAAGGATTCTGAACCTTGCCCCGGGATTTGAGTTCGGAGGTGACCACCTTTTCTAAGAGACCGGCGATGGCGAAGACGGCGCAATCGGGGCAGAGTTGCCGGCCGAATTGCGATAAAGCCCGATACCGCGGGTCCGGCCCCCGAAGCACGGCATGGCCGAATCCGGGAATAATCCGCTTGTTGTCCAGTTGTTCACGGATAAACGCGGTGAGGTCGGCTTCTGTGGGAATGCCGCCAAATCGCTGTTCGATTTCAAGGATGAACTGAATACTCTCCTGATTGGCCCGCCCGTGGAGATGCCCGGCCAGGCAGTTCATGGCGCCGGAGGCGGCTGCAAAGACGTCGGTCAGGGCGGAATGGGTAATACGGGCGGTCAGAACACTGGCGTTGGCGCCTTCATGATCGCTGTGGACTACCACGAACCGCCGAATAAATTCTTCAAAGTGGCCGTCGGGATTCGACAGCCCCAGCATGCGGGCGAAATTGATCGAAAACCCGAGACCCGCTTGCGGTTCGATCCAATCGAGTCCGCGCAGTTTCCGCCGATAAATCCCGGCGGCGATGACCGGAAGACGGGCCAGCAGGTTGAGCGCATCCTCGAGCATGTATTCCCAGTACTCGCTGCGGGGCGCCTCACGGCCATAGGCCGCCTGAAAGGCCGATTCCCGCTGCATCATGAGCGTGGCGATGCTGAGTTGGGCCATCGGATGCAGATCCTCTGGCAGATCCTCGATCCCTTTTCGAATATCGTCCGGCAGTTTGCTCCGCCGTTCGATCTCCTCACGCAGGGCCTGCTCCACCGCCGCCTCCGGAAGTTCGCCGGTGCACAGCAGATAGAAAAGCGCTTCTCCGGAGCAGTGCAGCAGATCATTGACCGGCCGCTCCCGAATAAACAGCCCGGCTTCCGGGTCCACCCGACTGGTGTCACACACCACCACCGGCACCCCGCGCATTCCCCGGAACAGATCCTTCACCATCACCTGTGAAACTGCATTTCCGCCAAGGGTCTGAATCAGGTGCTTGTTTTCCGTTCGCCAGGCGGCGATTTTTTCGGCCAATATCGATCGAAGCGCTTCCATGTTCACCTGCCTTGGATTTGGTTTAATCCTTAATTTCAGCGGGTTTACCGCCGGAGTGGATGCACAACGCCGGGGGCTCATTCAGAACACCCGCAATGTCGCTCATAATTGTGCTGAGCCCCTTCGGCAGGAAGGATTGTCTCCGGATACGGACCATGGGCCGGTCGAGTGCGGGCGAATCATGCCCGCCCGCACCCATACCGATGGAAAATCAGGCTTCCTCGGCCAGCGCGTAATTTCCACCTTCGACTTTGATCGATTTGCCGTTGACCAGGGCATCGGCAAGCGTCTTGCGGGCGCTCTGGATAATGCGCCCGAAGGTCGCCCGGGAAATACCCATGTGCTTGCCGGCGTCCTCATAGGAAAGCCCCTGAAGATCCGACAGCCGGATCGACTCCCACTCATCCACGGTAATGATCACTTCTTCCGGTTCACCGGCGCCGTTCACTTTGGGTCTAAAATAAAGGACATCCGGGTTGAGGGCCACTATACGATTTTTTTTGGGTCTGACCATTTTATACTCGCTCCTTTTGGTATTTGCTTCTATAAACGGGTTTTAACTCATAAAAAGTTAAGTCCTGTCCATAAAATGTCAAGAGACATTGTTTCAAAAAAACCGATTTTTAAGAAAAAAGCAAGCAAAAAAATGCGGTAACGGAAAAAAATTTTATCCGAGGATAAATCACCTCCAGAAATAACCGCAGAACGGCCGATGGGATCGGTACCGGAAGGGCGGAAGGAGAGAAGCCCTTCAGTCGGGTCGGCGAGGCCTGCCGGAATAGGACCCACTCAGGATTTCCACCGGATGGCGCACCTCATAGTCGGTCATCTGATTGAACTGCAGCCGGCAGCTGAGGCAGTCGGTGAGGATGAGATCGGGGTGGTATTCGGCGATTTTTTCCATCAACGGCCGGCCCATCTGAAGGGATGCGTCGTGAAATTCCGCTTTGAAACCCATGATGCCGGCGATACCGCAGCAATAAAAAGAGCCGCCGATCGATTCGACCGAGAGTCCGGGAACGGCCGAAAGCAGATCCGGATAGGGGGTTCCGACCTCCTGCTCCCGAAGGTGGCAGGGGGGATAATAGACCGCCCGAGTCTCGATCGAATGGATCGGTTTTTCAAAAGCATCCTCTCGGCAAAGCATACTCAGATATTCCCCGAGATCATAGGTATGCTCGGCCACCCGAATCCGCTGGAGCGGGTCCAGGTCTGAAAAATAGCCGTCATCCTTGAGCAGGTTGCCGTAAACAGACGTTTTGAGCCAAACGAACTTCTCATCCATACTGCCGCCCACACCGAAAGGCGCGGGCACTTTCATATATCCCGGTTTCGCATCCTCGACCGATTCCTGAAAGGCGGATGAATGGTAGGCGCCTTCTTTTAACACATCCTTAAGCAAATAACCGCAGGTGGGGCAGGAGCAGATAATATCGTAGCCCTCATCCACGGCCTGACCGAGCTGATCCAGATTGAATTCGGCCAGCTTCAGGGCCAGGTCCCGGTCCCCTTCCAGCATCGGCGGCATGCCGCAGCAGCGCTGTTCGGGCAGAAACACCGCCACCTGGTTGCGGCGAAGCACCTCCACCGCAGCCCGGGGCACCTCGGGGAATAGATATCGGCCGGTGCACCCGGCGAAAAAGGCCGCCTTTCGACCGCTCGTTTTTCGGGATTTGTTTTTAAGATCCTGCTTTTCGGCCCACCGGGAAAAAGGGGAATCGGGAAATCGCGGAACCGAACGATCCGGATGAATCCCACCCCCTTTTTTGATCACTGATCCCATCCCCCGGTTTTGAAAAAGCCGGTTGGTCATCCTCGGGTAGGCCCCGCAGACCTTGGACAACCGTTCAACATCCTGAAGTGCTCGGATTCGCCAGTCCAAACCGTCTCTCTCGATAAAAGCGGTCTTGGCCTTCATGATGTCGGTGCGAACATTCCGGCAGGGACATAAAGCGCAGAAATTACAAAGATCCACCAGATGCCGAAGATCCTCCGGCGGAATTTCCTGCCCGGTCTCTTTTTCCCGGTCGTAAAGCCGGAAGAGTTCGGGCAGGAAGAGACAGCTCTGGTCCATCATGAACCGGCAGTCGTCGCAGTCCGCGCAGGCATCCACAATTTTTCGGATTTGATTTTCCGGACTTTCTGGATTCATGGAACTCCCAGCCACCCCTTGATCTGATTCCTGGATGGGATTTTGCCGACACTCTTGACTTCCCCGTCGACGACCACCGCGGGGGTGCCGAAAACACCGTATCCCGCGATCTCCATCATATCGGTCACCTTTTCCACCCGGGCGGCGGCGCCGGTCTCAGCCACCACCTCTTTGACCAGATTTTCCGTCTTTTGACACTTGGGGCAGCCCGGTCCCAATACCTTGATCTCCATGAGGTTACCTCCGTAATTTTGAAAATTTGATGAGAATAAGGACTTCCATAATCCGATTTAGATATTTAAATTCATGTCACCCGCCGCAGAGGGTTCGCCGATCGATGGCGGGCAGTTTTTCCATCAAAGCTTGAATCTGAGCGTCCTCGTTGAGCCAGTGCCGAAGGTTCCCCTGAAGCACGGTCGCATACGGGGACTCGGCCCCGGTCTCCAGATAATAATTGACCCAGAGACCTTCCTTTCGAAACCCGATAAATCCGGCTTCTTCGAGAAGCTTCAAATGCTTGGAGGCCGTCGGCTGGGCGATCTCCAGTGCCGCCTGTATTTCACAGACGCACATGGACCGGTGTTGCAGCATTTTGACGATCTTGACCCGGTTCGGATCGGACAGCGCCTTCATGGTCTTGATGAATGTTTTCAAGATCAACCCTCCTATATTCCTGAATAGGAATATATAAATTCATCCCCCTCTGTCAAGCCCCGAACTCCATTCATTTTGGGAATAAATTCATAGATATCTTCAAAACTCAAAAAGGCCCCTTGTAAACAGACCCCTTTTCACATTAATTTTCCAAATCGTCATTTTTTTTTCAAAGGATTTTCCTCCTCCGTGCGTCTAATGGGTAAAAACAACAAACGCGCATGACACACCTATTCGACATGGAATTGTATCAACGGGCTGTTGACGGCGAGGCCCGGGCACTGGAGCGATTGGTTCGCGATCATTACCCGTCCGTCTACCGGCTGGCTTATAAATGGTGCGGGGTTCAGCAGGATGCGGAAGATATCACCCAGGAAGTGTTTGTGCGGATGGTCCGAAAGCTGCACACCTTCAATCAGGCCGCATCCATAAAAACCTGGTTGTATCGAATTACCCTGAATACAGCCCGGGATTTCCACCGCAAGACCGCCAATCGCCGGAAACATGAATCCGCCTTCGCCAGGGAAGAAGGGTGCGGCAATCCGGTTCCCTGCGCTGACTCCCAAACCGAAGCCAAACGGATCTACCAGGCGATCGACCGGCTGCCCGAAAAACAGAAGTCCGCCGTCCTCCTGGTATTCAGCGAAGAGCTCTCCCACAAGGAGGCGGCCCGGGTGCTCCAGTGTTCGGAAAGCACCATCTCCTGGCGGGTGTTCATGGCCCGCAAACGGCTCAAGAAACTTTTGAATGAGTAAACCCATCACCATGAAAGACCATGATCTGAAAAGACGGATGCGACACCTGCCCATTCCCGATCCATCAGCGGAAGCACTGGAGAACACCAGTCGGGCGGCGATGTCGGAGTTTCACCGCCGGAAACAAACGGCCGGTCGGGAAGGAGAGGTTCCCCCGGCACTGGCCCGCCTGGTTGAAAAACAATCCAAAGGAGGCTTTTCCATGAAAAAAATGATCCTCATGCCCGCCGGAATCCTATTCGGACTGACCCTTGTATTCGCCATCATGATGCCGAACTTCATGAATTATCGGCAAGCCTCCAAACTTCAGGAAGCCAAAACCCCATTAGGCACAATTCGTGACCCCTCGAAGGCTTATACCGAAATGGATAAAGACCCGGGGTTCACGACCAAGGGCGCCGCCCCCCAATATGAAGCCCGTTTGGGAAACCGAAATGAACCCGTAAGCGCCGCACCCGAACCCGAATTCAGAACGGCCCCGAATCAAAGAGCGGATCAGCAGGCCGAATCGCCCCCGGATCAAACCTATGTCGGGCGGGACCGGTTCGAATCCCCGACCCCGAATCCGGTTCACCGGGTCGCCGACGACCCCGTCTCCACCTTTTCCATCGATGTGGATACCGCCTCCTATGCATTTGTGCGCAGGGCCTTGAACAACGGCCATCTGCCGCCCCCGAATGCCGTCCGGATCGAAGAGTTGATCAATTATTTCGATTATGACTACCAGCTGCCTGCGACCCGGTCGGTTCCCTTTCAACCCAATGTCGCCATTTTCCCCACGCCCTGGAACTACGAGACAAAACTTCTCCACATCGGCATCAAGGGGTTTGACATCATTCCCGAAGAAAAACAGCGGTCCAACCTGGTTTTTCTGGTGGATGTCTCCGGCTCCATGAATCAGCCGGACAAACTGCCCCTGCTCAAGGAGTCCCTGTCGCTTCTGGTGAATCACCTCCACCCGGATGACACCATCGCCCTGGTGGTCTATGCCGGGTCGGCGAGAACCGTTCTGGAGCCCACCCGGGTCCGGGAAAAGCACCGGATTCTGAATGCCATAGACCGCCTGCGGGCCGGCGGCTCCACGGCCGGCGGAGCAGGCATTCAGATAGCCTATTCCCTGGCCGAAGATCATTTCGATCCCGAAGGAGTCAACCGGGTGATTCTGGCCACCGACGGGGATTTCAACGTGGGAATCCGTGATCCGGAGGCGCTGAAAGGGTTTATCGAACGAAAGCGGGAAACCGGCATCTTTCTGTCGGTGCTCGGATTCGGCCAGGGCAACTACAACGACGCCCTGATGCAGAAACTGGCCCAGAACGGCAACGGAAACGCCGCCTATATCGATTCCCTTTCCGAGGCCAAAAAGGTGCTCGTGGATGAAGCCTCCGGCACCCTTTTCACCATCGCCCGGGACGTCAAAATCCAGGTGGAGTTCAACCCCTCCCGGGTGGCTGAATACCGCCTGATCGGCTATGAAACCCGGCGGCTGAGGCGGGAGGATTTCAACAACGACCGGGTGGATGCGGGCGACGTGGGCGCCGGACACAGCGTCACCGCCCTGTATGAAATCACCCCGGTGGACAGCGAGGCCCGCTTCATCGATGAACTTCGCTACGAAGCCGATACGACATCATCCAGTCCTGAGGATGAGCCCGACAAAGACACCGAGTACGCCTTTCTTAAGGTCCGGTACAAACTCCCGGGCGAGAATGCCAGCCGTCTCCTGACCCGAGCCATCGACAATTCCATCGTCTATTCAGAACTTCGGGACACCCCCGGGGATGTCCGCTTCTCCGCTGCAGTAGCGGCCTTCGGTTTACTCCTGAGAGAAGATCCCTTTATCGGGGATTTTGGATACCGGGACGTCCTGAACCTGGCCCGGCCCGCCGCCGGGGCTGACCCCTTCGGATACCGCTCCGAATTCCTGGACCTGGTTCAAACGGCCGATCGGGCCGATGCCATGGGGACACGATAAGACCGGCATCTTCGATTCCCTACTCGGGAAAATGGCGGAGTCGATTTCGACAGCGCCGACATCCCCGAGAGCATCGGCCGGTCGTGCATTCCCGAGCTGATCGACATCCAACAAGGATACCGTCCGCTGTCGTTCCATCATCTTCATGGCAATGGCGCTGTTTTCCGCAAGGGGTCCCGAAGAAAACAGGGCCGCCCATTCCGCATCCCCCAGCAATTCGGGCCCCAGCCCCGGAATGTTTTCCGCTTCAAGCGCATCATTCAGACGATGCCAAAACAGAATATACGGGTAGTTGGCGATATTGGAAGGCCAGATCGCATCAGGGCCGAACCACTGCGTGTCGGC
>JAABSQ010000630.1 GCA_011390315.1 Desulfobacteraceae bacterium | reverse complement strand
GTCGGTATATCGAGAAGGGGAACTACTTAATCAGGCAGGCAGTTCCTCGTCGAGCCGGTCGATCAGATCCGTCTGGGTGATGTAGGCGTAACCGGCCTTGCGGGCATGGTCCCGGTCGTCGGGGCCCACATATCCCCAGGCGGCCGTCAAGAGATGGAGAAAGTCTTTGTTTTCGTTGAAGCGGTCGTCGAGCTGTTTCAAATTGGCCAGATTATCGTCGACGAAGGTGTAGGATGGTCGCTGAAACCGCTCGTGGATGCGGTTCATGTTGTCGATCTTGTCGGCGCCCCCGTCACCGGAATAGATGTTCTCATCCGCCACATGCAGGTCGAAATGGCGGCACAGGTCTCCGGCGGCTGCCCGGTTTTTGCTGGTCAGAAGCACTACCCGGTGGCCGCCCCTTTCCATGAGCGCATTCCACAGCGGCTGATAGGGTGCATTCAGCGAGAACCAGGCGTCTTTGTTTTCTTCAACAAACCGGCGCCGGGTTTTGAAAAACTGTTCCCGCCGTGCTTCGGGCGGGCGGTCGTCGTCGGAAAGAATGGCCTGGAATTCTGAAGGGGAGAGCAGGTGATCGGACTGTTGTTCGAAATGGCGCCGGCACCAGTCCATCAGAGAAAACACATCCGGGGCAGCCCGGGCGTGAAACCGGTTTCGCTGAAACAGGGCGACTATGTCCTCGGGAAGTTCCTCAAGCGTAGTGGCGGATTCTCTGAAAACCGTGTTGTAAGCGGTGACCGTCACCTCGTCGATGGAGTTGATGAGTACGCCGTCGAAGTCGAAGATGAGCATGGGGATAGAGCCTTTTTTTGGAGTCACTCAGATCCCCAGCAGCAGGGTGGCGATCTGAAAGTAACAAAAAACCGCGATGATATCGATGGAGGTGGTCACAAAGGGTCCGGCGGCCACCGCCGGATCGATGTTGAGGCGGGCGAAGACCATCGGGACCAGGGACCCGACCAGGGCGGCGACCGACATGGAGGTGATCACGGCCGCGCCGACCGAGATCGCCAGCCGATACAGGGTGAACTGAAACTGGGCCACCCCGCCGATGAGCACTCCGTAAAACAGGCCCAGCAGAAATCCGATACTCAGCTCCTTGAAGACCACCTTCCAGATATCCCGCACATGGATCCGGCCGGTGGACAACCCCCGCACCACGATGGTGGAGGACTGGGTGCCGACATTGCCGCCCATGCCCATGATGACCGGGATGAAGGCGGCCAGGTAGGTGATCTTCTGAAGGCTTTCCTCGAATTCTCCGATGATGAAAAAAGCGGCGATGCCCCCGAGACAGCTGGCGAAAGGCCAGGGCAGCCGCATGCCGAAGAATTTCGAGAACGTCGTGGCTTTTCAAGATCGATTTGGTTTCCACGAATTCGGCGCCGGCCCCGGCCATTTTGAGAAAGTCCTCGGTCGCCTCTTCCCGAATAATATCGATGACATCGTCTACCGTGACGATCCCCACCAGTTTGTTCATATGGTCCACCACCGGCACCGCCAGAATGTCGTACCGGGCGACCAGACGCGCCACCTCTTCCTGATCGGTATCCACCCGCACGAAAAAGACATCGGTGGACATGAAATCCCGAAGCGGGGTTTCCGGGGTGTTCACCACCAGCTGGCGAAGGGAACAGACCCCTACCAACCGCCCGTTTTCATCCACGCTGTAAAGGTAGAAGGGCATTTCCACCTTCTGGTGTTCGACCTGAAGGGACCGGATCGCTTCTCCGGCGGTGGCATCTTCCCGCAGGGCCACGAAATCGGGCACCATGATGCCGCCGGCGGTGTCTTTGGCATACCCGAGCAGCTCCTCGACCTGCTCGGAGCCTTCCCGTTGCATCTTCTGCAGAATGGCGTCGGATTTTTCATCGGGAAGCTGTTCCAGAATGTCGGCGATATCGTCGCTGGGCATCGATTCCAGGACCCCGACAATCTCATCCAGTTTGCGCTCTTCGATGAATTCGAGGAAGGAGTCCTCCTCCAGTTCGCTGAAGATAAACCCTTTTTTCTGGTTGTCTTCGATCACATCGAACAGCTTGTGCTGCTGAGGACGGGTCAGATAGGGGAATATTCGGGCGAGGTCGGCCCCGTGGGTTTTGCGGACGATCTTCCGCAGATGAGAGGTGGCATTGCGCCGAACCAGTCGACGAATGCTTTCCATCAGAATTTTGTTGCTTTCCTGCGGCATGGGGCTCCCTTCATATTCACGACGGCGGGCGTGCGACGGCACTCTTTCGATCCGTGCGCATACCCTGGTTTTTCCTGAATACCCTCAGATCCGGGAAATCGGCGGCCGCATCTTCTATTTTCAGGAGATGCGACAAAGGAGGGTGTTGCGGGGTCAGGCCAGGGAAAGCAGTATCGGTACCAGCAGTTTTTCGTCGATAAAGGGCTGTTTTTCCGGGCTCACCAAGGGGGTGTCGATCACTTCGATCCCCATTCTGGACAGCGAATCCCCGAACAGACTGCCGGGATATCGGCCGTTTTCGCTGTCGATCAGAATAAAATCGAGCACCTCCCGTGCCGAAATTTCGGCCGGATCATCCCGGCGGAGGTACGAGATCAGCATCCGGACCTGGTCGCTCAGGCTCATCCCGTACGCCTCCGGGTCGGCGGTATCGGTATTGGGGATGAACACCTTCGGACAGGGATTGCGACGAATGGCTTCTCCGATGCCCTTGGGCAGAAGGTTGGCGATGATGCTCGAATAAAAACTCCCCATCGGGTAGCAGATCACATCCGCATCCCGAATCAGCTCCTGCATCTTTTCCCGAATGGCCGTTTCAGCAGGCCGGGGATGATCGCGATGCTCGCAAATATAGACCTGCGCCACCTTTGAGGAGATCGGCGGCTTCTCCTTGCCTGTCAGCGAGTGCTGGCCTACGATCACGTCTCCGTTTTCCAGTTCCGTGACCATGTGGAGATCCCGGTTGACCACCGGCCGAACCACCCCCCGAACCTGAACCAGCTTTGAAAATATAAAAATAATAATATCAAAATTCCGGCGATTGTCAAGATAGCCGGCGGTCAGGATCAGGTTGCCGATGCTGGCCTTGTGAAGGTCGAAATCCTCGGGCATGTAATTCCGGAAGAGGTCCAGGTGGTGGCGGATGATTTTCCGCATGGGGTCCGGAATGTCGGCCACCAGTTCGTGCTCCCCGCGAATCATTCGGTTGAGCTCATAGGTGAGCTTTTCCGGGTCTCCGCCGGCCGGAAATCGGTGGGCGAAGAGCCGATAGATCTCCGGATACCCGTGAAGGCTGCGGTCGGCCAGGGCCAGAAGGCGGTTGCGGACGTCTCCGATGGCGGGCATGCCGAAGGCGTCTCGAATCTTGGCCGAACTTCCGCCGGAATCGAAGGGGGTGATGATGTGGATGGAATTGTGGGTATACCGAATGAGTTCGGGGCAGGCATCCTTGAGGGCGCTTCCGCCGCTGAAAAAGAGAATCTTCGGGCCCAGGTCCGGCCGGTGGCGGTAGCGGGCCAGCTTCAGGGGATCGGGCAGTTTGATTCTGCGGGTGACCTGAATTTCCATAGTTGAAACGACGCTCGGCGGATGGGTTAAAGGGCCCCGGTTTCCAGATACGATACGCAGATTCGAGCGGCTTGGTCGAAATCGATGCCGCCGCTGAACTCTATCACATCACAGGGGGAAAGATAACGGATATAGTTTTCCGGAGACGGGTCCGGCATGCGGCAGTCCGCGGGCGGAAGAAAAAACAGACCGGTGGATTTGATAAAGGCGGTCAGCAGGTCTCGGCGTTTGTTCGGATCCACGATCTGAACGTTGAGGGCCCCCCCGCCGTGTCGCCAGTTGAGTATGGTCAGGGCGTGCATCGGGGCGCGCAGGGTAAAGCGGCCTGAACCGAAGCAGTCTTCGATGGCCGCGTCATATTTATGCTCCACCGCCCAGAGGTCTTTTTCGGCAAGGCCGCCGAACCGGTCCCGATCCTCCCGGGACATGATGCCGGTCAGGGCCGGATTGTTGAGAGCGGTGCCCGGATTGATGCGGGGCTGCTTGGCCACCCCGTGCATGACCGGGAGTTTACCCTCGGGTTGAATCATCACCCGGTCGTTGCTCACAAAGGCGGCGTCATGGGCCATGATTTCCAGAGCAAGGGTGGATTTGCCCGCCCCGGAGAAGCCGGCCAGGGCCATTCCCCGACCGTTTCGAAGCACACCGGCGGCGTGGCCCAGAAGTGCGCCGCGGCAGAGCATCTGTTCGATGTAGCGGTTGTTGATGAAGTTGACGATCTGGTTGATGTTCTTCAGGCAGGGACCCACGGCCAGGTGTTCCCGGCCTCCGAAGAGAAAGACCATGCCGGTCAGCCGTTTGCGGACCGCCCGTCCGTCGGGAAAATCGATGAATTCTTCTTTGATTTTGGTCTTTCCCGGATCGGGCTCCTTGATGATGAACGGGCCTGCGAATTCCGGCGGATCGGCCTCGTGAACGGTGATCTCGATATCGGGCGGGATGTTTGCCTGGTCCAGGAAAGCTCGGAAATAGTCCCGCAGGGCATCGGCCACTGCGGCTGAATCGGCGGAGACCCGAATGCGGCAGTCTCCGAAGCGGAGACTGAGCCCATGAACGGCCGGGCGCCGATCGCGAATCAGCTTCACCGGTTTCTGAATGGATTCGGTGGTCGAATTCATGCTTCAGATCCTTTTCAGGACGTAGTCGAGATAAAGTCCGGCCGCATCCAGGCCGCTGGCCGTCTGAATGCCCCGGAACCCGCCGAAGGCCGAGACCTCGAAGACCACCGGCCCGTCCGGGGTTTCGGCCACGTCCACGCAGGTGAAATCGAGTCCGAAAAGGGCCTGGGCCCGGTGGGCCAGGGCCACGGTCTGATCGGACGGGGTATAGGACTGGTATTTGCCGCCGGACCGGGTGGTGGTATTCCAGGAGGCGTCTTGGCCGCGCCGGGCATAGGTGGTCAGGTATTCGCCCCCGAGAAAGGCGACCCCCAGATCCTGGCCCCCCAGGTCCATCATTTTCTGGATGTACATGATTTCGTTTTCCTGTTTGAAGGCCGCTATCTCCCGGGGTGCATCCGGTCCGTCGGGGATCACCTTCATCCCCCGGGCCTTTGAACTGAACAGGGGTTTAAAGACCGCCTTTCCGTAGTCGGCGACGGCGTTCAGGGCCGCATCCACATCTTCGGTGACGGTGGTCGGGGGCATGGGGATGCCGCCGCCGGCCAGGGTGACGGTGCAGCTGAGGCGGTCCAGGACCCGCATGATGGCAAAGGGGTTGGAAAACATGCGAAGCCCCCGTTCATGGAGAAACCGAAGCATCTCCAGGCGATCCAGAAGATCGGGGGAGTACCGGGCCCCTACTTTTTTGATCATCAGTCCATCCAGACCGGCCAGATCGGTATCTTCGTACCGGACCGTT
Source organism: Desulfobacteraceae bacterium (assembly GCA_011390315.1). Classification (GTDB taxonomy): domain Bacteria; phylum Desulfobacterota; class Desulfobacteria; order Desulfobacterales; family Desulfococcaceae; genus JAABSQ01. The sequence goes on along the minus strand of JAABSQ010000630.1, from coordinate 9,709 downwards.
TTCGCCCTTAGGTCCAGACAGATCTTTTTCGGATCTATCAACAGCCGGTATCCGGTTTTTTCCGCCACCTTGTCCGCCAGCAATTCCGAGGACCATCCGCCGATGGTTCCGACCACTCCGATTTTCGGCATCGCCTGAGCTCCTTACGATTTAGAAGAGGTAAATTGAATCGGCGTTCCTTCCTCAATAAAAAAGAACGCTCTCCGGAAGAATAAAGTCCGAGAGGGGACGCCCCTGGTGGGCCGATGTCTGTTCCATCAGAAAAAGGGATCGAAGGTACATTTCTCTGGCGAAATCCCGGTTGAGTTCGAATCGGATGGAGGTATAAAAAGACCGCGCCAGGGCCAGGGCCAATCGAAACTGAAAGGTCGAATCCGCGTTTTTCAGGGCGAAGTCGGCAAACCATTCATAGAAATAGAGGGTGACGGTGTTGAGACGTTCCCGAAGCTCGAGGTCGAAGACCGGCATTCGAAAGATGGAGACCAGAAAGACCGAGGCGTCCTGAACGTAATCGGCCTTTCGGGACCGATGCAGGTCGATGAAATAGACCTTCTCCTCCCCCTGATTGAAGACGATGTTGTTGACGTTGAAATCGCCGTGGATGAAGACGGTAAACGGCGCGGGCGCCGATTTTTCCAGGTCTGTGCAGGCGTGAATCAGGTCCTCCGATGAGCGGATGCGAAGAGCGCCCAAATGCTGCGCCGGCCTGTAAAATTGGGGGTGGACCCGGTAGACGCCTTCCAGCCGGGATTTCAGCTGGGCCATGTAATCGGTATCGAATGGACCGGGGGTGAGGGTTTTTTGCCAGATATCGCTGAGGGTTTCTTCGAATATAAAAATGACGTCCCGGACCGAATCGGCGTTTTCGGTGAGGATGATCTGGTCCAGGGTGCAGCCCGGCAGAAATTCCACCAGCAGCGAGGCGGTGTCCTGGTTTTCATGATACCCGAAAATCTTGGGGACAATGCCCGGATAAATCTCTTCCCATCGGCGGATGTTTTCCTGCTCCCGCTTGATCTTTTTGAGCACCCCTTCCTTGAAGACACCCTGGGTGGTGAAGCTGGCCGGGTTTTTTTGCCCCACCTTGCTGATGCGGCAACCGGACCGGGACCCCCAGAAAGAGGAAAAATCGATATCCGACAGGTCTTCCTTGAATCCGGCCTCGGAAAGGGTTTTCTGAAGGGCGTCGATCTGGCGGATCTTGATGCGGTCTCCGAGGATGGCGAAAATAAGGGCCTCTCCGATGTTGAGAAGGGCGTCGCCGATCCGCTCCAGATAACGGAAGATGAAAATGGTGGTGATCAGGTTCCCGACCTGACGTCCCTCCTTGAGTTCGACCATGATGCGGTCGAAGCTCTCTTTATAGAGCTGATCCATTCGGGACTCGATGCGGCAGATCTCCAAGGCCCCCGACAATCCCCGGCCGTTAAACACCGGAATGATGCGGGAGAGCCCTTTCTGGATTTCCGTAAACATGGAATGGTAATCGTACCGCCGGAAAAAAGCCAGATCGGACAGATATTCGGTCTGGCGGGCGATATTGACGCAATAATCGGCGATCCGCTCCAGGTTGACCGAAATAATGTGCAGGGCCCGAATGTCGTTGATCTTCTTCTGATCGACATGGCCCTTGAGGATGTGGATTTTGGAGAAACAGGCGTTTTCGACGGTGGCTTTGAGGTTGTCGATATAGTCGTCCTTTGAGAGAATTTTCTCTAGAACCGAGATGCGAAAGTCCGACAGCAGCCCATAGGTGAGCTTGACCTGGGTTTCGGCTTCGATCACCAGGAACCGAAAGTTTTCAATGATGTATTCCATCGGGGAATCAGGTGGTGATGCGAACCGGTTCGGTGCGCCCTCCCGGTGTGTCCTTCCAGGAGAATTTGAGGGAGATCTTGTTCTTGTCTCCCTTTTTTTTGGCTTTGATGACCATCTCCATCAAATCTCCGGGATGGAAAATGATCTGCTTGTCCTCGGAATTCAAAACGATTGTTCCGCTCTCCAGGCCGTCGATCAGTGCCTGAAGGTACTGGCTGACGGTATGGTTGTCCTGAATCGATTCGTGTTGGAATTCTTCTTTTTTGGCCATTGGGGTTCTCCTTGGGTTACCCGGCGAGACGGCTTTTGTATTCGCAAATCACTTCTTTTCGGCTGCTGCCGGCCATGATCAGGGTTTTTCGAATGGTGAGATCGTCCCAGGCCGGCTGAAACCCGATCTCCCGGTCGGCTTTTTCCGGGTTCTGCTCTCGAACCGGCCGGGTCTTTTCGGCCATGTGGGTGTCGTCGCCCATGAAGATCAGCAGCCGGCGGCGGGAAGGTCCCCGATGCTGATTCTTTTTGTTCAGGACCCCGATCAAAAATTCGGTATACCGCTGGGACTGGGGGTTCCAGACCTCGATGCCGTCCACGTCGTATTCGGCCAGCAGGACGGGCCAGAACTGCTCGGGGTGGGGGATGACGATGCCGGCGTTGAGGGACCTGGCCTCTTCGATGATTTCGGAGGTCCGGTAAAAATAGCGAAGCGAAAAATGGGCTTTGACCTCTTTTTTAACGGCGGTGAGAAAGGTCTGGGCCCGGTCGATAAGGGTGTCTCCATAGACCGGCCGAAGGCAGTCGAAGAAATTTCGAAGCAGTTTGTTTTTAATCGACTGGAGCGGCAGGTCGCTGTAATGGGCGTCGATCAGGGATTCGATTTTTCGGACGTAGATCTGAACGAACCGGATCAGGGTGTCATTGGCCCCGGTCAGGCGGGCCGCTTCCTCCATCCGCTCTTCGTCCGGCCGGGTGATGGTGTGAATAAAGCTGAAGAGCTGAGAGGACCGGTATTTGAAGGTGTGGGCCAGCATCTTTTTGAGGGTGTCGGCTTTCTCGGCATTGGCGTTCTCGAAGTGAAGCAGCAGCTGCACCTTCTGATTGAAGCCGCCGGAGAAGCTGTCCACCTCCACCCCGGAATAGGCGCCGCAGCTCAGGATTTCGTTGTGCTGGGTCGGGATGATCAGGCTCTCCTGAAGGTTGGGGAACATGGTTTCGATCCGTGCGGCGATGAGATCCATGGGAACGAATTCCGGATGCCAGTGCACCGCCAGCACCGCCTCCTGCCGGGGAAAAATGCTCGGGGGGTTCAGGATTCGGCTTTTCTGTTCATCATCCAGGTCGACGGAGACGACTCGAAAGAAAAACTCCCGATCGGCGTCGGTCACCTCTTCCGGAATATTTTTGGGGACCAGGCAGAGCGGCTCGCCCCCGCTTTGGGCTTTGGCGGATTCCATCATTGGTGCTCCCGAAAACAAGGGGTGCTTATTTGTATTTTTTGTGGCAGTCTGTTTTGAGCCGGTCCAATTCCTGAGCGGCGGCCTTGCAGCCTGCCGGATCATGGCCCTCGTAGGCTTCGCGAAACCGGGTGCAGGCCTGATCAAAGTCGCCGTAAAACTCGGCCCCGTATTTCGGGTACCGGATCATCAGTTTGGAATCGGCTAAAAACGCGGTCATGACGGTTTCCGGAGGCAGGGCGCCGGTTTCGAGGCTTTCCAGAATCTTTTTGAACTGGACCTTCATCCGTTTCTTTAGGTCCTTGTACTTGGGGAATTTGGGGTTTTCAGGGTCATCCGGAGGGATGCCTTCATCCGATCCGCTCTCTTTGGGCGGCTTGAGCTTGATTTTGACGGACAGATCATCCGTATCCCGTTTCACGGCGATCTTCATCTTTCTGAATTCGCCCAGTTCCGGAAGGGACCACGGTTCGGATGCGGGTGAATTTCCTTCTATTCGGTCCGCCAGTTCCCGGAACAGCCGGGCCGTTTCCTCCTGCGTCATTGCCTCGAATACGAATTTTTCTCCGCTGCCCACTGACCACCTCCGTTGTCGGACCGTCCTGAATTCAGGCCGGTTCTGAAAAATTAATATAGGAATATTAAAAATTGCCGTGGCGAATGATTTCGCCTTCGATCAGGTAGATGACTTCCTCGGCCACATTGGTGGCATGATCCCCGATTCTTTCCAGGTGACGGGAAATCAGGAACATATTGACCAGATATCCCACATCTTCGGGGCTGCCGACGATATCCTGCTTGACCTGCTGATACATCTCGCTGTGGATCCGGTCCACCTCGTCGTCCAGAAGACAGACCTTGAAGGCCACGTCGACATCCAGATTGACCAGTGCGTCCAGGCTTTTTTTGAGCATCTCCTGGACCTTCTGAATCATGTCGGAATAATCATAGAGGATGCCGTTTGTGGTTTGATTCCCGATCATACTTTTCACCCGGTTGGCGATATTGACCGTTTCATCGGCGATCCGCTCCAGATCGCTGTTGATCTTGATGGTGGCGATCAGAAACCGGAGGTCCACCGCCACCGGCTGATGCAGGGCCAGGATTTTGAGGCATTCCTCCTCGATTTCGACCTCCTCCTCATCGATTTCATAATCCGATTTGATGATCCGGTCGGCGTCGAAAATCTCTCTCGACTTGATGGCTTTGGCCGCCAGCCGAACCCGATCCTCCACCTGCGCACCCAGGCCGAGCACCCGGTTTTTCAGTTTATCCAGTTCTCTTTGTAAGTGAAGTGCCATCTTTTGTATTCCTCTGTCGGTTTAACCGAATCGTCCGGTGATGTAGTCTTCGGTCTGTTTAAGCTTGGGCCGGGTGAAGATCGTGTCGGTGTCGTTGAACTCGATCAGTTTGCCGATATAAAAAAAGGCGGTCATATCCGAAACCCGGGCCGCCTGCTGCATGCTGTGGGTAACGATAATGATGGTATAGTTTTTCTTCAGCTCGTGGATCAGTTCCTCGATCTTTTGGGTGGCGATGGGATCCAGGGCGGACGCCGGTTCATCCATGAGAAGAATTTCCGGTTCCACGGCCAGGGCCCGGGCGATGCAGAGCCGCTGCTGCTGGCCGCCCGAGAGCCCCAGGGCCGAATCATTGAGGCGGTCTTTGGCCTCTTCCCAGAGGGCCGCTTTTCTGAGGCTTTCTTCCACCCGGTTCTCGATGAAGGCCTTGTCTTTGATGCCGTTGACCCGAAGCCCGTAGGCCACATTTTCAAAAACGCTTTTGGGGAAGGGGTTGGGTTTTTGAAAGACCATTCCCACCCGGCGCCGCAGCATGACCACATCCAGAGAAGGGTCGTTGATGTCCTCGCCGTCCAGCAGCAGCTCCCCTTCGACCCGGCTGATGGGGATGAGGTCGTTCATTCGGTTCAGGCATCGCAGATAGGTGCTTTTGCCGCATCCGGAAGGGCCGATGAGCGCGGTCACCTGGCATTCCTGAAAATCGAGGGAGACACTATGAAGGGCCTGGAAATCGCCGTAATAGAAATCCAGATTCCGCGATCTCATTTTGACTGTTTCAGCCATACTATGCGAATCCTTATATAGGGTTTACTTGTTTAATTTTCTTCGAAGCCGACCCCGCCAGATGATGGCGATCAGGTTCATTCCCAGCACCAGCGTGATCAGGACCAGAGCGGTTCCGTATTGAAGGGGGCGGGTTTCGGTAATGTAGGTGCCGGCGGTGGCCAGTACGTAAATATGATACGGCAGGGCCATGATTTCATCAAAAACCGAGGAGGGCAGATCCGGGGTGTAAAAAACCGCGGCCGTGAACATGATGGGGGCGGTTTCTCCGGCGGCCCGGCTGATGCCCAGGATCGATCCGGTGAGAACCCCCGGCAGGGCCGCCGGCAGCACCACCCGGTAGATGGTCTGCCATTTGGTGGCGCCCAGCCCGAGGGATGCCTCCCGGTAGGTGTCGGGCACCGACTTCAGGGCCTCTTCGGTGGCGCCGATGATCACCGGAAGGCTGATGGCGCCCAGGGTCAGCGCGCCGGCGGCCAGGCTCACCCCCATATCCAGATAGATGACGAAGAAGGCCAGGCCGAACAGCCCGAAAACCACCGAAGGGACCCCCGCCAGGTTGTTGATGCTCAATCGGATGATCCGCAGGATCCGCCCCGGTTTGGCGTATTCATTGAGATAGATGGCCGATGCCACCCCGATGGGAAGCGCGATCAGAATCGCCCCGAAACTGAGGGCGATGGTCCCTACAATGCAGGGGAGTATCCCGCCCTTGGTCATGGAGTCGCGGGGGACCTCGGTCAGAAACTCCCAGGTGATGGCGCTCCATCCGTTTTTGACCATGAAAAAGACGATGATCAGCAAGGCCAGTCCGCATATGGCGGCCGCGATTCGAAAGAGGGTGAACAGAACGGCTTCCGTCAGCTTGCGGCCGGCATGTTTGGCATCCACCGCCTTTTGAATCTCGGATTTTTCTCTCACTGGTTTTCCGGTGGTTGTTTTTTCCACGGGTCCTTCCATATATTCTTCGTTGGTGATGTCCATGGGCCCTTCCCCCCTCCTTTATAACGATGCTTCGCCGACTTGTCTATACCGGTGGGCGATTTGATCGGCGATGATATTGAACAGCAGGGTGAATAAAAACAAGACGATGCCGGTGGCGAACAGGGCATAATAATGGTCCCCGCGGAAGGGGGCCTCGGCCATCTCGGCGGCGATGCTGGCCGGCATGGGTCGAACCGGATCGAAAATGGAGCCGGGGATCATGGTCGCGCCCCCCGCCACCATCAAGACCACCATGGTTTCGCCGATGGCCCGGGACATTCCCAGGATCACGGCGGTGGCGATGCCGGATATGGAGGCCGGCAGAATCACCCGCAGAAGGGTCTCCCAGTGGGTGGCGCCCAGGGCCATGGAGCCTTCCTTGAGGGCGGTGGGTACGCTGTAGATGGCGTCTTCCGAGATGCTGGTGATGGTGGGGATGGACATGAAAGCCAGCATCAGGGCCGCGTTGAACATGTTGAGCCCGGTGGGAAGATTGAAAACATCCTGAAGGAAGGGCGCCACGATGACCATTCCGAAAAAACCGATGACCACGGAGGGCAGGGCGGCCAGAAGCTCCACCAGCGGTTTGACGATTTCCGCCACCCGCCTGGAGGCCAGTTCGGCTAGATAAACCGCGGTCATGACGCCCAAGGGAATGGCGATGGCCGAAGCGAGCGCCGTCACCGCCAGCGACGCGATAATCAGGGGGAAGATGCCGAAATCCGCCGGATCGGAGGTGGGATACCAGTATTTGCCGAACAAAAAGTCGGAGACGGAAACCTCCTTGAAAATAGGAAGCCCTTCCATGAACAGAAACAGCATGATCATGAAAAGAATGGCGATGGAGGCGGTCGCCACGCTGAAGAAAATAGCCTGCATCGTCTTTTCGGTGGTATTGCGTTTGTTCGCCATAATATCGATGTATTCTCCTCAAGCGCGCGCAGGGGCGGTGATGCACCGCCCCTGCGCCGTTTATATACGAATCACTGGTCGGGTGAATTACCCGCATGCCCGGATCTTACCAGAGCGGCACGAATCCGACCTTTTCCACATACTTCTGACCTTTATCCGGATGCATCGTGAAGTTGATGAAATTCATGGTTTCGCCGGTGGGCCAACCCGAGGTGAACATGAACAGTGCCCGGCTGATGGGGAATTTGCCGCTCAGGGTGGTGTCTTTGTTGCCTTCGATGCCGCCCACCGTAAGGGCCTTGATCTCGTCGTTCAAATATCCGATGCCGACATAGCCGACCGCGTTCTTGTTTTTGGCGACCGAGGTGGCGATCGCGCCGTTGGAGGCCTGAAGCAGTGCGCCCGGATAGACCCGCTCTTTTTCCATGACCTTTTCTTCCCAGACCTCGTAGGTGCCCGAGGAGGTGTCTCGGGAGATCACTACGATCTTCATGTCGGGTCCGCCGAGTTCTTTCCAGTTGGTGACTTTGCCCATATAGATCTTTTTGAGGTCTTCCAGGCTGATGTCTTCGATCGGGTTGGTGGGATGAACCACCGGCACTATGCTGTCATAGGCCACCGCGAAGGGGACCGGATAGGCGCCTTTTTCCAGGGCCAGTTTCACCTCTTTGTCCTTGATGAACCGGGATGAATCGGCGATGTCGGTGGTGCCGTCGATGATCGCCTTGATGCCGTTTCCGGAGCCGCCGCCGGAGATGGTGATCTTGACGTCCGGGTAAGCCTTCATATAGGCCTCGGCCACTTCCTGGGCGATGGGCAGAACGGTGGTGGAGCCTTTTATGACGATGTTTTCGGCGAAAGCCGACCCGGCCCCGAAGACCATCATCAATGCAATTGCCGCTGCCAATAAGGGATTCTTTCTCAACATGATTTCCTCCTGATTTGGGGTTGAATAAAAACAGATTCCGATCAACTCGATCACTGTGGCCGGTACAGTAATCCCCTAATGTTAGGATTGTGTTAAAAGTTTGTTAGAAGTCGATAAAAAGTTGAAATAGCAGGCTCGGGTGGTAAAATCACCGTTTTTAAATGGTTGCTCGACGGTCCGAACGCATCATTCGGACTCATCATTCGAGCGCATCAGCGGTAAGGGGTTTTCAGATACACGATCACCGCCCCGCTTTTCCGTTTGCGGCCCCGCTCCCATTCGGAAGTCAGCACCCAGTTTTTCTGCCTCAGTTCGGCCAGTTTGGTCTCCACCGCATCGGGCAGAACCGGGCGGCCTTCCGAGTGGAGGCCTTTACCGACGATGATCATCACCGTCCGTTTTCCCCGGCGCCGGGATTCCCGAATAAACGCCTCGGTTCTATCGGTGGCCTCCGCAGCCGTGCAGCCGTGAAGGTCGATCTCCCCTTGGGGCGGGGGATAGGCGGCGATCTTTGCCTTTCGGGTCAACGGACGTTCCGGGATGATCCCGCCGGTCTTTTCCTGAATCAGGTGCTCCCGGGGTTTTCCGGAGAGGGATTTTTCGAGAAGTTCCGCGAACCCGGTCTCCTTTCCGGCATCTGTGCGCCGCATCTTTTTGGGACCCGCCGAAGGACGATTCGCTTGGCCGGGTCCATCTTGAAAATATTTGCGAAAATCGGTGTCCTCCTCGAAAATCGGGATTCCGTGTTTGTTGACTTTCCGCACCCCTTCGGGCTTTTTTTCATCCTCCGGGAAAAAACGTTTCGTCTGAGCTTTTTTAGGGGGGCGACGAGGAGGAAGCGGTGTTTCCGCCGGTTCGTCTTCGAAGAGGGCCGTAAAATCGGTTTCTTTTTCAAAAACCGGAATCCCGTGCTTGTTGACCGCCCGGGAGGATTTTCCGCTTTTCCGTTTTTGAGGCGCTTTGTTTTTCGGGGGTTTCCGGTTCCCGGAATTCGGCGGCGGGGCGGGCTTTTCAGATTTCCGGGAAGTCGTTTTTTCAGGCTCGGCGACGGATGTTTGAGGGGCCGGTTTTTGCACGGTCCTTTTGGGTTTCGTTTGCGCGGCGACCGTTGCGGGATTCGACCGGGTTTCTGTATCCGATTCCTTTTTTTGGGTCGGTTCGACCGGCCTTTCCGAACGATCGGATTTAAAGATGTTTTTCAGTTTATCAAAAAAGGAGGTCATCTGTCTGCTATAAAATAGGTGATTTGGATGGATTCAGGGAGTCCCATCGCGCATTCCCGGTCTTTGTCACCGATGCTTGTCCGGATACTCACAGAGGTCGAACAGCGGACAGGCAGTACACTTGGGTTTTCGGGCGATGCAGATCTCCCGGCCGAAATAGATGAGCCGAAGCCCGAAGCCGTTCCATTCCGATTTCGGCAGAACCTCCATCAGGTCGAACTCGATTTTGGTCGGGTCGGAATGGCGGGTCAACCCCAGCCGATGGGATATCCGCTTGACATGGGTGTCCACCACCACGGCCGGCTGCCC
>JAABSQ010000629.1 GCA_011390315.1 Desulfobacteraceae bacterium | reverse complement strand
GGTACGCGGAGTTGGACGAGCCGGAAAAACGAGCGCTTCTGGAATCGGAACTGCGCAATCCCCGCCCCCTGATCAGCGGGTACGAAGATGTTTCCGAATCGACCGCCGAGGTGCTGCAAACCCTGGAGGCGGCCCGGGATGCCATTGAACGGGACGAGGGATCGGTCGGCGCCTATATCGTCAGCATGACCCACACCGTCAGCGACATGCTGGAGGTTCTGATCCTGGCCAAAGAGACCAATCTCTGGAAGATTCGGGACGGCGCCGTCATCTCGCCCATCAACGTGGTGCCCCTGTTCGAGACCATTTCCGATCTGGAACAGGGCGCCGACCTGATGGGCGACATCTTCGCCAGTGATGTCTATCGCCTGCACCTTCAGGCCCGGGGAGACTTTCAGGAAATCATGCTGGGGTATTCCGACAGCAACAAGGACGGCGGCTACTGGATGGCCAACTGGGCACTGGAGAGGGGCCATGAAAGCCTGGCCGAGGTCTGCCGGGCCCATGATATCGGGTTTCGGTTCTTTCACGGCCGGGGCGGCAGCGTGGGCCGGGGCGGAGGCCGGGCCAACCAGGCCATCTTCGCCATGCCCCCGGCCAGCCGGAACGGACGGATTCGGTTCACCGAACAGGGAGAGGTGATCTCCTTCCGCTACGCCCTGCCGGCCATCGCCCGCCGGCACCTGGAGCAGATCGTCAACGCCGTACTCGGCACCATTCACGATACCGGGTGCGACCTGGGCTGCAGCCCGGAGATGACCGACATGATGTCGACCATCGCCGACCGGTCCATGGCCGCCTACCGGGAATTGATCGACGACCCGGAATTCTGGGAATGGTACAAGGAGATCACCCCCATCGAACAGATCAGCCACCTGCCCATCGCCTCCCGGCCGGTCTCCCGCAAATCGGCCGAAGAGGTGGCCTTCGACGATCTCAGGGCCATCCCCTGGGTCTTTTCCTGGACCCAGACCCGCTACAGCCTGCCGGGCTGGTACGGCATGGGCAAGGCCCTGGCCGAGCTCATCGAGGAGGACGAGGGCAACCTGGCCCGACTCCGGAATATGTGGAAAAACTGGGCCTTTTTCAATACGGTGCTGGACAATGCCCAGCGGGAAATGACCCGGGCTCGCCTGGAAATCGCGGTCCGGTACGGAAGGCTGTCCGAGCGGAACTTCCATGACCGGATCACGGCGGATTTCGACCAGGCCCGCCGGGTGATCCTCTCCATCACCGGCGAGAAGGCGTTGATGGACAACCACCCGGTGATTCAAAAATCGATTCGATTGCGAAACCCTTACACCGATGTACTCAACCTGGTGCAGATCGAACTCCTGCGCCGCTGGCGGAACGCCTCGAATGAAGATCGCGGGCCGCTGCGCCATGCCCTGTTCCTGAGCATCAACGGCATCGCCGCCGCCATGCAGAGCACCGGATAATCCATCTTACGGGATCAGCATTATCTGCGAAAATGAAAGGATGTCGACCGAATACCGATCTTCATGGCTCAAAATACACTTTTCACCCCATTCACTGCTCCGGCGGCGATGGGATAGGATGGGTGCATCAGTGAATGGGTTATTAAAGAAACCATGAGGAGGATTATTATGGCCGACGACGCAATCCAGGAACAGATGGAACCCCGATTCGAGATCAATGCCAAGCGCCTGTGGGAACTGGCCAAGGAAGGGAAATCGGCTCAGGAAATGATGGATACGCTCGACCTTCGGGATTACGATGCGCTTAAAACCGCCCTTCAGACCCTGATGGCGGAAAAAGGGGAAACCCTGACGATCGACGGTCTGGACAGACCTTCGGTCAGCGGCAGGCATACCGACCGGGGCAATCGCATCGATCCCCAGATGCTGGAAGGCACCCATTTCGAAAAAGGCGATATCTTCGACGTCCAACTGACCGGAGACAAACTCACCCTGACCCGAAAGACCCCGCCCTCCGCTTCCTGAATCGGAAAATGCATGTACTCAAAAATCCCCCGTGGTTCGGGGGATTTTTTTATTGAATCGGCCCGGGGATCGGTCGCCTTACTCTTCCACTATGAAAGGAATGCTGATTCGCCCGAACCGGTTCCCGGATCGGGCCCCGACCAGATCCATCTGAAATGATACCCGGGGGATATCCCGGGGAACCTTTTCAAAATAGACAAACCCGGTGATCCGGCCGTCTTTTTGAACCGCTCCCTCGGGCAGGGCCCTGACCAGCATCTCTTGGGTCGGCAGATCGATGGCGGCCCAGTATTCATAATACCGGTTGTAATAAAACGGATCGTAATAATAGGGTCCGAACCCCGGCTCCAGGGTCGGGTAAACCGGTCCGTAGGGGTGGGCCACCGAATACCCCCAGTAATCGAATGCAGGGGCGGTCACCGGGGTGTAGGGAGATGCGATGACCGGCTTCCGAATCGATCCCTCGATCTTATACGGCGGCAGGGCCGCATACCGGGTTCCGGTGGGGCTCACCAGAGCCAAGTCGCTGTACTGCACCTTGACCGGTTCGGGGTTGCTGTTTCGAATGGTGAGTTTGACCGGGGTCACCTCCTGCTTGATGTCTTCGAGTCCGTCCCAGGCGTCCACCGTGGCGGTCACCCGCACCCCGGCAATACTGTCCACGGCCTTGTCTTCCGTTCCGGCCGCGGTGGATGCGGCGGGCGCCGGCTCAAGATCGGTGTATCCGGCGCATCCGGCAGCCATCAATAGAATCGATCCGGCAAAGAGTGCCTGTTTAAGGTATCGCATGATCATCTCCTTCTTTTTTTAAAAGGTAAAAAATCGATACCGAGTATATTAACAACAGGAATTCATAGGCAAATCAGGTAAATCCTGTATTCTTTTCAGCACTCTATGTATTTAAAATCGAAATTCCGCTTGACATCCCGCAGGTTCACTTATACAGTTGTCTATACATATATACATAAAAGACAATCAGCCCAGCGGAGAAACCGATGGATATCATTCGGCGGGACATGACCCCGCGATACTATAAAATTTACGAAGAGCTTCACAACTCATTAACAGAAGGCAAGTACAAAGAGGGAGACCGGTTTCCCAGCGAACATGACCTGTGTCTGCGCTACCAGGTGAGCCGGGGAACGGTGCGGGAGGCCATGAAACTGCTGTTTCAAGAAGGACTGGTGAAGCGGGAACAGGGGCGGGGCTCCTTCGTCACCCTGAAGCACAAAATCGAACAGAACGCCGGTCGGCTGATGGGGTTTACCGAACTGATGAGCCGGCACGGGAAAAAGGCTTCCGCCAAGCTGCTGGAGGTTCGCACCGGTCCCCCGCCCGAGCCGATTCGGAGCATTCTCGGCCTGAAAGCTTCGGCCGAAACGGTGCATGTTCGGCGGCTTCGGTTCGGGGATGACGAACCGCTCATCATCGAACGTTCGTATTTCGTGCAGGCCCTGTTCGAACCGCTGCTGAAATTCGATCTGGAGCAGGAGTCGATCTATGAAGTCCTGTATCGGGAGACCCATCTCACCCTCGGCACCGCCCAGCAGTCCATCGAAGCGGTATCGGCCTCCCCGTCGGACGGCCGGTTGCTGAAGATCAACCCGGGCAGTCCTCTGCTCCTGATCAAACGGTTGATCAAAACCGAATCGGGGGAAAAATTCCAGTATTCCGAGGATCTGTACCGAAGCGACAAACTCAGCTTCACCATAAGAACCATGCCCTATGATGAATACCGAAAGGATTTTGCAGGCCCCATCGGACTGGCCGCCAAAGATGAATAGTTCCCGGCCGATCGGTTTCAGTTATCGGGTTTTCCTTTTCACGGACACCACCATCAGGAGGTAGAGAATGCCGAGAACCAAGATTGTATGCACCATCGGCCCGGCCAGCGGGTCCGAAGCGGTAATCCGACAGATGATACAAAACGGAATGAGTGTGGCCCGGCTCAATTTTTCCCATGGCACCCATGAAGAGCACGGCAAAAAAATCGAAATGATCCGGAGCATCTCCCAAGAAATGGACATCCCGGTGGCCATCCTTCAGGACCTGTGCGGACCCAAGATCCGGGTGGGCGATATTCAGGAATCGGGTATTCGGCTGGAGCCGGGGGAAAACCTGTTTCTGACCTCCGAGGCGATCATCGGGAAAGAAAACCGGGTGTCGGTCTCCTACCCCACCCTGCCCTCGGAAGTGAACGTCGGAGACCGAATTCTGCTGGCCGACGGCATGATGGAGCTGGAGGTCAAGGAAACCACCGGCTCTGAAATCCGCACCGAGGTGATCATCGGCGGCACCCTCACCTCCCACAAGGGGATCAACCTGCCGTCGGGCACCCTCAACACCCCCTCCCTCACCGAAAAAGACCGGAAGGACCTGCTCTTCGGACTTCAGCACGACGTGGATTACGTGGCCCTCTCCTTTGTCCGTTCCGCTCAAGACATCCGCGATATCAAGAAAATCATCCGAGATGAAGGACAACAGGTGCCGGTCATCGCCAAGATGGAAAAACACGAGGCGGTGGACAACGTGGATGAGATCATGGATATCACCGACGGAATCATGGTGGCCCGGGGCGACCTGGGAGTGGAGATTCCCCTGGAACAGGTGCCGTCCATCCAGAAAATGCTGGTGCGAAAGGCCAACGAGCGCGGCAAACCGGTGATTATCGCCACCCAGATGCTCCGCTCGATGGTGGATGC
>JAABSQ010000628.1 GCA_011390315.1 Desulfobacteraceae bacterium | reverse complement strand
CGCGTCCCACCCGTGCCGAGGCCACCGATGTGGCCAACGCGGTGCTGGACGGGACCGACGCCGTTATGCTCTCGGAGGAGACCGCCTCCGGAAACTATCCGGCCGAAGCGGTTGAGTTCATGGCCAGAATCGCCGCCACCGCCATCCATGATTTCGACCATGCCCGATATATGGAACTGATTCCTCAGCGCGACGTCTCGGAATCGGTGGCCTACGCCTCCTGCATCCTGGCCGACCATCTGGAGGCCAAGGCGATTTTAGGGACCACCCGGTCCGGGTCCACCGCCAAGCACATCTCCCGATTCAAACCCAAGCCGCTGATCATCGCCCTGTCTCCGGACAAAAAGGTGGTCCGCCAGCTGGCCCTTTACTGGGGCTGCTGTCCGGCTTATGTGCCCGACACCGAGGATACCGACCAGCGGATTCAGCTGGCCGCCGAATCCGCCCTTCGGACCGGTTATGTTTCCACCGGAGATCTGGTGGTCATCACCGCCGGGCTGCCGGTATGGGTGGAAGGCACCACCAACATGCTTCGGGTCATGCGGCTGGGGAATCTGGGAAGTGAACGGCCGGCCCGGCAGCCGTAGGGGAATAACGGTATATCCTCAGGGCAGGATCAGGTCCGCTTCGTATCCGGTCCATTTCTCCTGACCGGAATCCTTGGAAAGGGTGTGCCGAAGCAGGTCGCGGTATTCCCGATAGCGCAGGGGCGTAGCGCCCATCCGCAACATGTGGGCGGTCACCTGCTGGCAATCGATGAAATCGAGCCGGTGGGGCGCCCCCATTCGGCACAGGGCATAGAGGGCCAGTTTGGAGGTGTTCGGCGCCCTTGAAAACATCGATTCGCCGAAAAAGGCCCGGCCGAAGACCAGCCCGTACAGTCCCCCGCATAGTTGATCGTCCGGGTCGTACACCTCCACGCTGTGGGCGATCCGGAGCACATGAAGGGCGCAATAGGCCTCGATCATGTTGGGGGTGATCCAGGTCCCCTTCTCGCCCTTTCGCGGAATATCGGCGCAGTTTTTCATAACCCCTCGAAAATTCCGGTCGAAATGGATGGTGTATTTTTTCTGCCGGACCAGTTTGCGCAGGCTTCGGGAGGCCCGAAACCGGCCGGGAAACAGCACCAGCCGGGGATCAGGGGAAAACCAGGGAATGGGGGCTTCGCCGGTCCAGGGAAAACAGCCCTTGGTATAGGCTTCGATGATCGTGGGCACCGACAGATCCCCGCCCACATAGACCAGGCCGAATTCATCCGGAAAAAATTCCCGGGGCAGCACGTGGGCGCGCTGACCGGTAGCCAACTCCGCCATCAACTGCCGCACGATCTGGGTGGTCATGAATTATCCCCTTCCTGAATGAATGCCGCTCGGTTCCGGATACAGGCCGATTCCGGCAAAAACCCGACCTTTTGAATAAAACGCCTGAAGCCGGCGGCGCCGCTCGACGATATCGAACCCGATGCTGTCATGAAGCTTGCGCAGGCAGATCGTATCGCCGATCGCCGCTCTTCTGCAGAGGGGATATGAAGCGCCATAGCCCTCGATGTCCCCCCACGGGGATGCAAGAAACATCAGGAGGATGGGAATGCAATTAAAAAAGTTCATGCCGGTATATGAGATTCATGAAAATGGTATTATACTATAAAATGCGCAGGCAGAAGGGAGATGTCAATATTGGCCCGGAAACCCGCACGGTGGTTGAAAATCGGAATGCTGATACTGAACCGAGAGAGGAGATTCAATGATCACGTTTTTGCAACAATTCAATCCAATCGTTCAGGCCTTGATCGCCACCCTTTTTACCTGGTTCGTCACCGCCGCCGGCGCCGCGCTGGTGTTCGGCGCCAAGCAGGTGAACGCCAAGGTGATGGATTCGATGTTGGGATTTGCCGCCGGGGTGATGATCGCGGCCAGTTTCTGGTCTCTGCTGGCGCCGGGCATCGACATGGCCGAGCAGATGGGTTTCAACCCCTGGCTGACGGCGGCGATCGGGTTTCTGGCCGGCGGGGTCTTCATGCGGTTCACCGATATGGTGCTGCCCCATCTTCACCTCAACCAAGACCTGGACCAGCAGGAAGGCATCGACACCACCTGGCGCCGCAGCACCCTGCTGGTGCTGGCCATCACACTCCATAACATTCCCGAGGGGCTCGCCGTGGGGGTCGGATTCGGGGCAGTAGCCGCGGGGATTGAATCCGCGAACATGGGCGGGGCCATCGCTCTGGCCATCGGCATCGGGCTTCAAAACTTCCCGGAAGGGGCCGCCGTGGCCCTTCCCCTGCGCCGGGAAGGGATGAGTCGTTGGAAGGCATTTCTCATGGGCCAGGCCTCCGGCGTGGTGGAACCTATCGCCGGCGTAATCGGCGCCGCCTTTGTCCTCTACATGCGCAACATTCTGCCTTACGCCCTCTGCTTTGCCGCCGGAGCCATGATCTTCGTGGTGGTGGAAGAACTCATCCCCGAATCCCAGCGCACCGACGCCCATATCGACACCGTCACCCTGGCGACCATGGGCGGGTTTACGGTGATGATGATTCTGGATGTGGCCTTGGGTTAAAACAAAAAGGAGCGCCCTTGTGAATCCGACCCTGTTCAAGCTGATGCTCAACCTGTATCCCCCCTACCTCGGCACCGGCATCCGCATCACCCGAATCGCTCCGGACTACCGCGAAATCATCGTCGAAATGAGGATGCGGTTTTACAACCGCAACTATGTCGGCACCCACTTCGGCGGCAGCCTCTACGCCATGACCGACCCTTTTTACATGCTGATGCTGCTTCAGGTTCTGGGCCGGGACTACATCGTCTGGGACAAGACCGGCGCCATCGAATTCGTGGCCCCCGGCCGCGGCGCCGTTCGCGCCCGGTTCATCGTGAACGATGATATGATTCACGACATCAAGGCCCATACCGCAAACGGCGAGAAATACCTGCCCGAGTATGCCGTCGACATCACCGATGAACAGGAAGGGGTGGTCGCACGGGTGCGGAAGACGCTGTATATTCGGCGGAAGGATCGGGGGGAACGCGCAAAACGAGGGTGAAGCAAAACCTTCCAAAATAATTACCGCGGGTTGGGCAGCCGCCGAATGTCCGCTTTCGGGCTAACGGTTGGCCGCCACCGCCCTTACTTCCGACAAATCCAACGGAAACCGTGTCCAGGTTGATCCATCCAGCGGCCGCATCCAGAGCTCCCCGTTGGACAGCACCGCAAAGACATCGTCATCCTTTTGAAAAAACCGAACCACCATATCATTTTTCCAAGGGGTTTTCATCCCCTGAGAAGCATCCTGCCAGGTCTTTCCGCCATCCCGGGATTCCTCGATTCGCCCGTTTCGGGAAACCCCCTCTGCCGGCCCGGCGATCAAATGCTCGGGGTCTTTCGGATCGACCCAGACCGCTCGAATATAGCACCGGTACAGCCGCTTCCAGGACCTTCCGCCGTCGAAAGAGCGGTAGAGACCGCCGCCGGTGGGGGCGGTGACCAGATCGGCGGAAGAGGGATGAACCGTCACGGAATGGACATCGGGATGAATCATTCCCCCAGATTCCCGGTCCAGGTCCGGTTTGCCGTCACTGCCTTCGACCGGATGCCAGGCATTTCCGCCGTCCTCGGAAACAAGAAGACCGCCGACCTCCACAGCCGCATAGATTCGAGGAAGCGGCGTCCGGGTTTCAGCGATGGCGAAGCCCCGCACACATCCGGCGTTGGGGGAATACGGCAGAAACCAGCCGTGGGTTTTCCGCAGCACGGCCACTTCAGGATGATCCCGCCAGGACCGGCCGTCATCGGTGGAGACGAAAATCCCCGCCGGTTCCGTACCGGCCAGAAAGAATTCGGATATTTTTCTGGAGCCGGCCACCCACCGGATATGTCGAATATCCAGGTCGGCATCGGCCTCGCTCCAGGTTTCACCCTCGTCGGGGGAGCGCCGGATGCCGTTTTCAGTGCCGGCCAGCACGGTGTTGCCGGATACGGCGACACTGGTCAGCGGGGTATCGATCAATGCGTGTTTTTGAAGCTGCCACTCCCCGTCGGTCTGGGCGGCGATAAACAGCCCGAGAGAGGTGGCGATATAAAGGTATGGTGACATGGTGATTTCCTAACTTTTCGCCTTTTGATCATGATAATCGGTGATATGATCATAGATGTCCTCCGGAAACTGCAAGTCTTTGTAGACATTGCAGGCGTCCGGATCATCCGGTTTGGGGCAGATCGGGAAATCCTGCTCCTGCTGCCACTCCAGAATCCGCTCCCGCTTGGGCGGGCTGTATCCCTTGCTGGTCACCTGATGCCAGAGGGAACGGGCTTCCTTTTCATCGAGATCGGGATTCTTCTGAAGGTAGGCAATCAGCTCTTCTTCTTCCAGAAAATGCCTTGCCACCATTGTAAACACCAGCCGGCCGTAATGGCCGATGTCTTCCCCCGAATCCAAGGCGTCGAGCAGGTGGGCCATCATGTCGTTTTTTCTGAGATCCTCTAAAGCCATAATTTCCTCATCTTTTTCAGCGATAAGCCGGGACCGGTAACGAATCGTCATCCATCCGACCGGGTCGACCCGGTTCATCTCGGTTCATGTTCGGGTTCATTTCAAGTCTATTTCTACTAAGACAAAGGTATGCCTTGAAGGTCCGTTTTTCAACCGCGCGCCGAATATGCAAGGAGGCGGCTCATTGTTTATTTGAACCTTTACCTCCATCCCCTTGTTTTTGTCGCTTTTCCAAATTCTTGAGAAAACGATGGATGTCATTCATTCCCAAAATCAACACCTCTTCAGCGGGCGTTGCGTAATCATCGATGCGGGTCCGAGCGGTGAGATCCGCGCCCAACTCCACCAGCAGTTCGATCAGATCGGTTCTGCCGTTCACCGCAGCCAGATGCAGCGGGGTCCAGTCATTGAAACCCCGGGTATGGATATCCGCCCCGGCCGCCACCGGAAGCCGGATGATTTCATCCATTCAAAGCCTGCAACTTTTTCTTCAAAAACCTCGGAATCTACTGTAACATACCGCCAAAAGGATTTCACAATGCCCAAAACCGACCGACCGAAAAGAAAGCTGCCCATCGGCATCTCCGACTTCCGAATGCTTCGGGAGGAGAACCACCGCATTGAAACCGATGGAAAACCGCCGGTACACCGATGAACTCACCGCCCTCGGGGTCACCGATATTCTGAAACTGGCCCTGGTCTTTCGAGGCAAGGAATTGTGGATACGAGAAGGTTAATGTCGGTTTCAGACCGTTTCCGAGGAGAATCACTTCCATGAACGTCATCATCGTCGGCGGCGGATGGGCCGGGTGCAGCGCCGCCCTGACCGCCGCCGCCCAGGGGGCCCAAGTCACCCTGGTGGAGCGGACCGACATGCTCCTGGGCACCGGTCTGGTGGGCGGCATCATGCGCAACAACGGTCGATTCACCGCCGCCGAAGAACTCATCGCCCTGGGGGCCGGGGAGCTGCTTTCGGCCGTCGAGGGCAACCTGCTCCACCGAAACATCGAATTTCCCGGGCATGCCCATGCCTCCCTGTACAATGTGGGGACCATGGAACCGATCGTCCGCCGTCTGCTCAAGTCCAGGTCCATCGACATGCGGTTTCAGAGCCGGATCACCGGGGTGGACCGGGACGGCGGGTGCATTCAAGCGGTCACCGGCAAAACCGACGGAGAGCCGGTCCGAATACCCGGCGACGCCTTTGTGGAAACCACCGGCACCGCCGGCGGACCGGCCAACTGCAGCCGGTACGGCAACGGCTGCGCCATGTGCGTACTTCGATGCCACAGCTTCGGGGGAAGGGTGAGCGTGGCCGAAAAGGCGGGGGTTTCGGAAATGATCGGCAAAAAGGGCGACCAGGTGGGCGCCGTCAGCGGCTCCTGCAAGCTCCACAAGGAGTCCCTTTCCGCCGACCTCTGCCGCCGGCTCAACCGGGACGGCGTCGTTGTGGCGCCGATTCCGGAATCGGGGCGGCTGAAGGGCAAACTGGCCCTCAAGGCCTGTCAGCAGTACGCCATCCCCGAATACGAAGAAAACGTCGTTCTGCTCGACACCGGCCATGCCAAGCTGATGACCCCTTTTTTCCCGCTGGCGGCGCTTCGGGAAATCCCCGGGTTCGAAAACGCCCGGTATGAAGACCCCTATGCCGGCGGCATGGGCAATTCGGTGCGATATCTGGGCATGTCCCCGCGGGATGACGCCCTTCAGGTGGAAGGGCTCACCAACCTTTTTTGCGCCGGTGAAAAAGCCGGTCTTCTGGTAGGCCATACCGAAGCCATCTGCACCGGCGCACTGGCCGGATACAATGCGGTGCGCCAAGTCAGAGGAGAATCGACCCTGGTGCTTCCGGATACACTGGCCATCGGACACGCCGTTCGGGAGGTCCGCATTCAGATGCGTGAGCACGGTGAACTGGCCAAAAAATTCACCTTTTCCGGATCGGTGCTGTTCGAACAGATGAAGGCGAGAGGACTTTATACCACCGATTCGAAATCGGTTCAGGACCGGGTGGAACAAGCCGGTCTGGCCGGAGTTTTAGGGGGCTAAAGGATTTAGAAACTCGGCCGGCGCGAAATTGGGCGCAATTCTATTTTGGCATGATCAGCAAGGAGGATTTATGAAAAGAATGGTAAAAGTGATGTGGATGGGGATTCTATGTGCCGCTCTCTGCATGGCGCCCGCATTTGCCGGAGCCCAGAACATCGTCATCGCCCTCGGCTCCGAGCCGACCACACTGGACCCCCAGCTTCGGGAGGACGGCGGCGAACGGGCCGTGAACGACAACATCTATGAAACCCTGCTGCGCCGAACTCCGGAAGGCGAACTGGCGCCGGGGCTGGCGGCGGCGGATCCGGTCCTGATCGATCCGGAGACCTGGGAAGTGAAACTCCGCACCGGCATCCGCTTTCACAATGGCGAGCCCTTCAACGCCGATGCCGTGGTCCACAGCATTCAACGGATTATCGACCCGCTGTTCAATTCCGAACAGATCTCTTTTTTCAACACTATTCGGGATGCGGCCAAGGTGGACGACCACACCGTGCGGATTATGACCAAAGGCCCCGACCCCATCCTGCCCTCCCGGCTTTACTGGATGAAGATGGCGCCGCCGGCCCACTCCAAAGACCCGGACTTCGCCCAAACCCCCATGGGCACGGGTCCTTACCGGTTCGTGGAATGGAAACGGGGCCGAAACATCGTTCTGGAGCGCCACAGCGGCTACTGGGGAGACGCACCTCAGATCGAAAAGGTCACCTACCGGTTCGTGTCCGAACCCGGAACCCGGCTGGCCGGCCTGATGGCCGGGGAGTTCGACGTGATCACCAACCTGCTGCCCGAGTTCACCGCACAGGTGCCCCAGCATATCCACATCCTCGGGCTGGAACATCCGATCATTATTTTGAATGCCGACGGCGGCCCCACACAGGACATTCGGGTGCGCAAGGCCCTCAACCTGGCGGTGGACAAGACCGCCCTGGCCGAAGGCCTTTTTGAAGGCTTTGCCCAGGTGGCCCAGGGGCAGCTGCTGAGCCCCTCCTTTTTCGGATTCAACAAGGATGTGAAGCCTTATCCCTATGACCCGGACCAGGCCCGGGCACTGCTCAAGAAAGCCGGCGCCGAAGGCGCCGAGGTGGAGCTGATCGGCACCGCCGGCCGGTGGCTCAAGGACCGGGAGCTACTCGAGTCGGTGGCCGCCTACTGGGAAGAGGTGGGCTTGAAACCCCGGGTGCGGATCTTCGAGTTCAACGAATACCTGAACCGCCTCTTCGATCGAAAGACCCGGGGCGACGCCATCTTCGTGGTCAGCTCCAACGAGCTCCTCGACGCCGACAAGAGCTTTTCAGCCTATTACCAGGCCGGCGGCATCGGCTCCTCCAACACCGATCCGGAATTGGCCGAAATGATCACCCGGGCCCGGGCGGAAACCGACGCGGTCAAACGACTCGATCTCTACCATCAGGCGGTGCAGCAGGCCTATGACAACGCCTATTTCGTCTGGCTGCTCAATATCGAAGACATCTACGGACTGAGCAAACGCCTCCAGTGGAAAGGCCGGGTCGACGCCAAGCTGCTGGTCAAAGAAATGCGGATCAGGAAGTAGGATTCGCCGGGAATGGGCCGCTATATTCTGAAGCGCCTCTGGCACGGGGCCGTCGTGATCTTCGGGGTCACCGTCATCGTCTTTGTGGTGACCCGCATGGTGGGCGACCCGGTCAAGGTGATGCTGCCCCTGGAGGCGACCCTGGAGCAGCGGGCCGCTTTTGAAAAGCAGCTGGGCCTGGACCGGCCCATTCCGGTCCAGTTCGTCGAGTTCCTGAGGGATTTGGTCCGGCTCGATTTCGGGGATTCCCTGTGGCAGCACCGGCCGGCCATGGGGATCGTCCTTGAAAAACTGCCTCTGACCCTGCTCCTGGCCGTGCTGGGCATCGGTCTGGCGTTTGTCCTGTCGATCCCCCTGGGAATCGTTTCGGCCCTGAAGCCGGGCGGCGTCACCGACCGGGTGACCGTCTTTTTCAGCCTCATCGGCCTTTCCGTGCCCCAGTTCTGGCTGGGGCTCCTCCTGATCGTGGTCTTTGCGGTTCAGCTCAGGTGGCTTCCCACCTCGGGCATCGCCACCCCGGCCCATGTAATCCTGCCGGCGGTCACCCTGGCCCTGCCCGCCCTGGCCCGCATGGTCATGATCGTCCGGTCGTCGATGATCGACGAGTTGAACAGCCAATACGTCAAGACCGCCGCGGCCAAGGGCCTCCCCTTTCTGCGGATCGTGGGGATGCACGCCCTTCGCAATGCCGGCCTGCCGGTGATCACCCTCTGCGGATGGGAGCTGATTCGGGCCATCGCCGGCTACTCGGTGGTGGTGGAAACGGTCTTCGCCTGGCCGGGGCTGGGGCTCACCGCCATCCAGGCCATCGAGCGGGAAGACCTGATCCTGCTCCAGGCCATCGTTTTCACCGTGGCGATCACGGTGGTCCTGATCAATATTCTGATGGATGTGCTCTACACCCTGATCGATCCGCGGCTCAAACTGGGATAGCATGGAATCGGCACAGCAACGACAGAAAATGCTGGGGGACCGCAGTGGGGAACGGCGGCGGAAAATGCGGGAACTGGGGCTGGAGTTGTGGCGGGACAAGGCCGGGTTCATCGGGGTGGTCCTGATCACCCTTCTGGTCTTGATGGCCGTTTTTGCGCCGCTTCTGGCGCCTCATGATCCCACCAACCAGGACCTGCGGGCCAGACTCAGGCCCCCGGTCTGGACCGAGAAGGGCACCGCGGCCCACCTGCTGGGGACCGACCACCTGGGCCGGGACATCCTCTCCCGGGTGATCTACGGCGCCCGGGTGTCGCTTCTGGTGGGAGCGCTGGTGGTGATTGCCGCCGGCGGTTTCGGCGTCATTATGGGGCTTCTGGCCGGCTATTTCGGGGGCCGAATCGACACCTTCATCATGCGCTGGATCGACACCCAGATCGCCTTTCCCGGGCTGCTTCTGGCCCTGATCATTCTGGCGGTGATCGGCCCCAGCATGGCCACGGTGATCATCGTCCTCTCCCTCAACGGATGGATGGTTTACGGCCGCATGACCCGGAGCTCGGTCCTCTCGGTCCGCCGGACCCAGTACGTGGAAGCCGCCGAAATTCTCGGCTGCGGATCGGGCCGGGTGATCTTTCGGCACATCCTGCCCAACCTCACCTCCCCCCTGATCACCCTGGCCATTCTCGAGTTCGCCCGAATCGTGCTGGCCGAGGCGGCACTTTCCTTTCTCGGCCTCGGGATTCAGCCGCCGGCCACCTCCTGGGGCCTGGATGTAGCCACCGGCAAGGACTACCTGTTTCGGGCCTGGTGGCTGGTCACCATACCGGGCCTGGCCATCTCCGTCACGGTGCTGGCCATCAACCTGGTGGCCAGCTGGATGCGGCTGATCTCCGATCCCCAGGAGCGGGAAAAGCAGTTCGCCCGCAAGGCCGCCATTCGCAAACGGAAACTCGACCGGAAAGCGGCCCTGCCCAAGGAGGGGACGGTATGAGCGACCGGCCGCTGCTCGAAATCGAAGGGCTCAGGGTCCGGT
This sequence comes from Desulfobacteraceae bacterium, assembly GCA_011390315.1. GTDB lineage: Bacteria > Desulfobacterota > Desulfobacteria > Desulfobacterales > Desulfococcaceae > JAABSQ01. The sequence continues at coordinate 443 of JAABSQ010000628.1, read as the reverse complement.
TCACCACCCGGGGCGGCATCGTCCGGGGGGCCCGCGGGGTCGACCTCCATATCCACAAGGGGGAAACCCTGGGGCTGGTGGGGGAATCCGGCTCCGGCAAAAGCGTCACCGTTCAGGCGGCCATGGGGCTGATTCATACCCCGGGAGAGATCGTGGCCGGGGACATCCGCTGGAAAGGACGGTCTCTGGTCGGCAGAGCCGGTGAGGCCTACCTGAAGCGGGTTCGGGGCAAAGAGATCTCGATGATCTTTCAGGACCCGATGACCTCCCTCAACCCGGTCTTCACCATCGGCGCCCAGATCACCGAAGTGCTTCGCCACCATCTCGGGATGACAAAAGATCAAGCCCGGCGGCGGGCGATCGAGCTGCTGGCGCTGGTCAACATCACCGCGCCCGAAAGCCGCCTGAAACAGCACCCCGACGAATTCTCCGGCGGAATGCGG
>JAABSQ010000627.1 GCA_011390315.1 Desulfobacteraceae bacterium | reverse complement strand
GATCGTTCCCAGCGGCAATGCCGGGAACATCACCGCGGTCATGAGCGGGTTTCTGAAATTTTACGAAATCGGCGTCATCGACTCTCTGCCCAAAATCATCGGGGTCCAGTCGGAGCACGCCAATCCGGTCTACCGCTATTATCTCGAACCCGATCCCAAGAAACGCAAGTTCGAGCCGGTCACCGTTCGGGCCAGCGTGGCCCAGGCCGCCATGATCGGCAACCCGGTCTCCATGCCGCGGGTGGTGCATCTGGCGGAGCGGTATAATGAGATCGCCGGGGAGCGCCGGGTCTTTGTCATGGAGGTGACCGAACAAGAGATCATGGACTGGGAACTGACCGCCAACCACAACGGTCATATCGCCTGCACCCACGGCGGAGAATCTCTGGCCGGGCTGGTTCGTGCCCTGGCCGCCGGAATCGTCGATAAGGACGATGTGGCGGTGGTCGATTCCACGGCCCATGCCCTGAAATTCGCCGGTTTTCAGGAGATGTACTTCGAAGACCGGTTTCCCTCGGAGTTCGGGGTGGTGCCTGATCCGGCCCTGATCAACCGGCCGGTTCTGATGCATCCCCCGGACCTGGATAAGGTGCCGGCTCCGGGCAAGCCGCTGGTGGGTGAAGACTTTCAGCGGTTTATCCGCCGGGTCTCCGATGAAATCGCCGAAACCCTGGCGCTCAAATCCCTGGACTAAAATCGGCTGAAGGTTTGGAGGAAACCCCTCCGGTTATTCCTTTGTTTCGGAAGGCAGAAGGCACAACCGCTCGTCCGGCCCGGTAATGAGCCGCGGCACATAGGCCGCCATCAGGGGCCTGGAAAACAGATATCCCTGGCCGTATTCGCAGCCGTATTCTCTCAGCTTTTGCAGCTGTTCAACGGTTTCGATTCCTTCGGCCACTACCTTCATTTTCATGTTCCGGGCGATGGAAACGATGATGGGGACCAGGTCTTTTTCCTCCCGGCCCCCCATCTGGAAGACAAAGGAGCGGTCGATCTTCAGCACGTCGATGGGGAACCGGTGCAGGTAAGACAGGGAAGAGTAGCCGGTGCCGAAGTCATCGATGGCCAGCCGCACCCCCAGCCGCTTGATCTCACCCAGCAGCGCCGCCAGGTGGTCGACATTTCGGATCAGCGCGCTTTCGGTCATTTCAATCTTCAGCAGGCTGCCCGGCATTCCGGTTTTTTCCAGAACCTCCCTGAGCAAACCGGGGAAATCGGGCTGCATGAACTGCTTGGCAGAGATGTTGACGTTCATGAAAAGATCCCGGCCGGGGGGCGTTTTTTCCATCCAGGCTTTCATCTGGGTGCAGGCCTCGGTCAGAATCCATTTGCCGAGAGGAAGGATGACCCCGGCCCGCTCCGCGATGGGGATGAACACCTCCGGTGAAATCATCCCCCGATCCGGATGGCGCCACCGGGCTAAGGCCTCGAACCCCGCCACCCGGCAGGTATCGAGAGCCACGATGGGCTGATACTTGAGCAGGAATTCCCGCCGTTCCACCGCTCCCCGAAGGTCGGTTTCCAGCTGCAGAAGGCTCATGGTCTTTTCGTGGAGGGTCTTGTCGTACACCTGGTACTGCCCCTGACCCAGAGCCTTGGCCCCGTACATGGCGATATCCGCGTCCCGAAGGATGTCCACCGTGGAGGCGTACTGGGGAATCCCCGGCACGATGCCGATGGACACGGTCAGGAAGATATCCTTTCCTCGAACGATGAAGGGTACGCTCAGCTCCCGGTGAACCCGCTCCGCCACCCGGACGGCGTCTTCCGGTTCCGCAAGGTCTTCCACCAGAAGCGCAAACTCATCGCCGCTGAAACGGGCCAGCACCTCTGATCGGCGAAGGCAGACCTTCAAGCGGTCGGCCGCTGCTTTGAGAATCCGGTCCGCGGCCAGATGGCCGAAGCTTTCGTTGATGACGCTGAACCGGTCGATATCCATATAGAGCACCGCATAATTGTATCGGCGCTTTTCCCGGGCCTCGGCCATGATGTCGTCCAGGCGCTTCAGGAAGTGGGCCCGGTTGGGCAGCCCGGTCAGGTGGTCATGAAACGCCTGGTGATGAAGCTGTTCCTGGGCCTGCCGCCGGTCCTCGATCTCCTGCTTCAGCTGGGCATAGGCCTCCTGCAGGTTGCGGTTTCGCTCCCTGAGGTCATCCACGAACCGGTCGGTCCGTTCCCGAACCATGGCGGTAAGCGACTGAAGCATGGAAAAGGAGATGACCGCCGATCCTTTGAGGACCTTGTGGAAATCGTCTCGATGAATGGTGAGGAGGGTGGCCGGGGTTTGGGTGATGACCGTGGCGCTGCGGGGAACGTCGTCGATGAGTGCCAGCTCTCCGAAAGCTTCCCCCTGTCGGCTGACCACGATCAGATCCTGCTCCGGGGCGCCGTGGCTTTTCCAGATTTCCACGGCCCCCTTCAGGATGATATAAAAATGGCGTCCCAGGGACCCCTCCGCAAATACCGTTTGCCCCTCGTCCACTTGAATTTCCCGACACACCGCCGCAATCTTTTGAATATCCGCATCCGACAGAGAGCGAAGAAAATTGAGATTCTTGAGAAACTGCAGGTGATCGGTCATCTCGATATCCTGAAAAAAAGTGTGCGTGAATTCGGCCGGCGGCGGAATCGGTCCATTCGGACAGCGGGTGAATCCCGGTGATTTCGGAATCAGAGCCTGTCCAGCAGGTCGCAGATGAGGCGAACCCCGAAACCGGTGCCGCCGGGCGGACTGTAGGCGTTTCCTTTTTTGTCGTACACCGGGCCGGCCGTATCGATATGGGCCCATCGGGCGTCCTTGACGAATTCGGACAGAAACAGAGCGGCGGTAATGGCTCCGCCCCACCGGGTGGAGGGCATGTTGCTGATGTCGGCGAACTCGCTTTTGAGCAGCTCCTTGTAATCCTCGGGCAGGGGCATCCGCCAGCACCGCTCATGGGTACGAACCCCGGCGGCCACGATGGCCTCTGCCAAGGCGTCGTCACGGCTGAACACGGCGGCGAACTTCTCCCCCAGGGCCATGAGGCAGGCGCCGGTGAGGGTGGCCAGATCGATGATCGTGTCCGGCTGATAGGTGTCGACGGCGTACGCCAGGGCGTCGATGAGAATCAGCCGTCCCTCGGCGTCGGTATTGCCGATTTCGACGGTTTTGCCGGAATAGGAGCGGATGATGTCTCCCGGCCGAATGGCCGTCCCCGACGGCATGTTCTCCACCAGCGGCAGCAGTCCGATGACATTACAGTGGGGCTTGAGACCGGCCGCCGCGATCAGGGCCCCGGCCACCGCCGCCGATCCGGCCATATCCGTTTTCATATCGGCCATGGACCCGCTGATCTTGAGGTTGAGGCCCCCGGTGTCGAAGGTCACGCCCTTGCCGACCAGGGCGATGGTTTTCTCCGCCCCTTCGGTCCGATACTCCATGATCACCAGACGGGGCTTGGCTTCGCTGCCCCGGGCCACCGCCAGCATTGCACCGAATCCTTTTTCCGCCAGGGCGGCTTCATCCAACACCGTGACCGAAAGGCCGGCCGCCTCCGCCTCCTGTTTAAGGGAATCCGCATACATCTCCGGCCGTTTGTCATTGGCGGGCAGCGTGACCCAGTCCCGGGCCAGAAGGGTCCCCTTGCAGGCGGCCGCGACTTTTTCAGGCAGGGCCGCATGGGCGCCGGCGATGTCCGGATCGACCTGAAACCCGATGGTCTCAAGAGGTTTTTTCTTTTTTTCCTCTTTGTATCGATCGAAGATGTGGTTGCCCAGGCAGGCCCCCTCCAGCATGGCCTTCAGCAGGTCGGCGAAATCGAGACCGGTTTTTCCGTCCGCCGGAACGGCGAAAAGAATATCTTTCAGGTCCTTTTTGATGGCCTGTTTGACCGCTTTGCCGCAGAGCTTGCGAAAGGACTCGGCTTCGAGTTTTTCCCGTTTGCCGAGCCCCATCAGAACCACCCGTTCCGCAGCCGTGCCCGGGGGGGAATAGAAGACCACCTCATCGTCCGATTCGCCTTTGAATTCGGAAAGCGCCAGGGCCTTTTCGATCAGGGGAATAAGGGATTTGTTATCATGGATCCGCTCATCTTCGCAGACCGGTATGATCAAGGTCGGGACCTTTTCTGTTTTCAGGTCGAGGGATTTTAGTTTCAGCACGTCTGATACTCCTTTTCCGCAGGTGAAAGGAAATGGGAGGCGTGTATCGTCTCCCGATTACAGTTCGCCGTGTTCCTTGAAACTATAATACCCCTTCGTAGTGAAAACCAGATGATCCAGCAGCTGAATGCCCAACACCTCCCCGGATTCTTTGATGCGACGGGTGACCGCGCCGTCTTCCCCGCTGGGGTGAACGCTGCCCGAGGGATGGTTGTGGGCCAGAATGAGGGCGGCCGCCCGGTCGGTGACCGCGTCGGCGAAAACCTCCCGGGGATGGATCTGGGTCCGATTCAGCAGCCCGATGGTGATCACCCGGGTGGCGATGACTTCGTTGGCCCCGTTCAAGGTAATGCACAGCAGATGCTCCTGTTTGCGATCCGCATAGTGACGGATCAGCGGAAGGACATCCTCGGGAGAAGAAATTTTGGTTCCCTCGGGCCGAATCCGCCGGCGGGCGAATTCCAGGGCCGCGGTGATGACCGATGCCTTGGCCGGACCCACGCCTTTGACCTTCTGCAGGGCTTCCAGGTCGGGGAACCCGCCGTTTCGATCCAGCACATTCAGAATCTTGTCCGCCAGAGAAATCACATCCTCGCCCTTTCTTCCCATGCCCAGAAGAATGGCCAAAAGCTCCCGATCCGACAGGGTGTGAGGACCCTTGGTTTTCAGCTTTTCACGGGGGCGTTCCTCCGGCGGAAGCTCGGCCATTCGCAGATGATGAGGATATTTTTCTCGAAGATACATGATCATTCCCTATGGGAAAAGGGTAATATGAAAAAACATGCATATCACACCGGGGGAAATATTCAAGCCTTGTTCACCCCTTAATCGAATAAATTTCAAAGTGTTGTCTTTCTTGTATGCAGAATTCAAAAATGAACGCGGTTCGTGTCCGGCCTGTAAAAGACGATGACGGGAATGAATTATTCTGATATAATTCAATTTTTCAATACGACTTGCGGAAGGATGCCGGAAATTTGCGGAATTCGACCGTCGGAGTTTGGATTTATGACCGCGACCTCACGACAAAACCGATGCCTTTTCCATGTCTTCGACGGCCTGCGGGAAGGGCTCACCCATTTTTCCCAGCCCAGCCGGGTGGCCCTGGTCTATACCATCGAACCGGACGACCCGGTGCATATCTATGATCCGCAATACCTGCTTCGCGGCCACGAACCGATGCTCAAAAAATTGTATCTCGATACCCGGGCATGGCGGTGGGCCGACCTGACGCCGGAGGATATGCGGCGTTTCGAGGTACGCAATGAACCGAATCTTCACCTGACCGGGCTGATCTCTTACGGCGGGCGGTCCCGTTCTCTGGCCTATCAGATGTGGTTCACCGAACACCATCCGGATATGTGCTCCACCGGGCCCACCGAGCGGTGGCTGGAACATGCGGTCTGGCTTCTGTCCCAGGACATGGCCAACATCGATGTTCCCTGCCTCGGCACCTCGGAGTACGTGCTGCGGGAGTATGCCACCCATGCGGTCCGGGATCACATCGTCGATTCCCGAAGCGCCGTCATCGGATGGGATACCCAGATCCGGGTCTATCCCACGCTGGATTCGGTGCTGGGGATATCCGAAACCTTTGAAGAAGGGTCCTGGCCCCGGGGTGAGCTGGTATTCGTGGAGCCCGGCGCCGTTCACCGGGTCGACTTTATCGCCCGGTTTCCCTACCTGGAGCAGCCCAATGTGAAGGATTACAAACATGTCCGAAAACTGCTGCTCTCCGTAGAAGACTCCGGCAGAAAACTGGTTTCAGACGGCAAAACCATTCTCGGGATCGCGGTGGGAGCGATTCCGAAAGCCTCCATCGTGGCCGATTTTCGAGGCGGTCACGGGTTTGTCTGTCTGGACGACATGCTGGTGTGCAGCTTTTTTGACGGGCGGTTTCATTCTTCCACTCGAAAGGCGAAGCTGGTTCAGGTGGAGGAAACCCTGTTGGAAACCGATATGGACCCCGACGACGGAAACGCCCTGTTCAAGATACTCGCATCCATCGTCCATTACGCCCAGGAGCGGCGGTTCGGCTGTACCCTGGTGGTGGATCTCAACAAAACGCCCATCGAGACCGCCGGTCAGCATCTGGAAAAACCGCTCGATCTTCGACAGGATTATATGCTGGAATTGGCCAAATCCCTGTCCCGGGTAGACGGCGCGCTTCACATCGGCCGGGACCTGCACCTTCACGGGTTCGCCTGCCTTCTGGACGGCCAGGCCGTGCCCGGAGAAAACCGGGCACGGGGGGCCCGGTTCAATTCGGCGCTCCGCTTTACGGCCCAGCACCCGGACCTGCTCACCATCGTGGTGTCGGCCGACCGCCCCGCATCGGTCATCCAGGGCGGAATGGAGCTGACCGCCCAGTGCGACTGGAAGCCGCTCTACGGGTATGTGCCCTCGCCGCCGACATTGGCGGATTATATTAAATGAATGCGGTGATCGATGTTCGGTTGCCTTGAACTCTGATTCGCAGATTGAAATGGTTGTTCTGATACTTTCCAGCCAAAATCAGTTCCAATCACCTCACCAGCCATATTCGAAGCCGGAAGGGGTAGGATACCGGTGAACCGAGACGATTATGACAGCCCCTGGAAGGAGATCCTGAGCACCTATTTTCAGGAATTCATGGAGTTCTTCTTTCCGAAAATCGCCCGGGAGATCGACTGGACCCGGGGATATGAACTTCTGGACAAAGAACTTCGTCAGATCACCCGTGAATCCGAGGTCGGCCAACGTCTGGCCGACCATCTGGTGAAGGTCTGGACAAACGACGGGGAGGAAGCCCGGGTTTTGGTGCATGTGGAGGTTCAGGCCCGTGAAGAAAAGGGGTTCGGCCGACGGGTTTTCATATATCACTATCGTATTTTCGACCTTTACCAGAGACCCGTGGTCAGCTTGGCCGTGCTTGCGGATGACAATCCGAAATGGTATATTGGGGAGTATGAACAATCCTTTTGGGGATGTGGAAATACATTTCGCTTTCCCGCAGTGAAGCTTCTGGAATACAAAGATCAAAGGGCTTTTCTGGCATTATCAGCCAATACGTTTGCTGTGGTGGTTATTGCTCATTTACAAACCCTTGAGACCCGGAAAGATCGGCAGAAAAGATTTCGGTATAAACTGGCCCTGACCAAAGCCCTTTACCGACGTGGATGGGATAGGCAGAAAATCATCGATCTGTATCGTTTTATCGACTGGATTATGGCCCTCCCTAAAAAATTGGAAAAATCGTATCATGAAGAACTTGTCAAGTTTGAGGAGGAAATCAAAATGCCGTATGTAACGACAGCCGAGCGCATCGGCATGGAAAAAGGTGTAGCCCAAGGGATTGAAAAAGGGGTGGCCCAAGGAATAGAAAAAGGCAGACTGATCGGTGAAATCCTAATGGCCCAGCGGGTGCTGAAACAAGGCCGGTACACCCAGGAATCCCTCAAAAAAAAGACGGAGGATGAACTTCGGGTGATTCACCGGCAGATGGTGGAAATGCTGGGGACGAAATAGAAAAGGCACTTCCGACTTTCAATACGCTTCTCTGTGCCCTGAGTCCGGTTGGCGATAACCTCTCGATCAGCGTTTCGCCTCCGTGCATCGATCCACCAGATACAGAATCGACTGATAGGGGATTCCCCCGTGGAGGGAAAGCCCGATTTCGCAGGTGCGGCTGGTGGAATATCCCTGTCGGCAATGGTCGGGGATCTGCTCTTTCAGGCGCCGCAGACCGAAGGCGTTGAGTTCCGGGTGGGTGAAGCCCCGGTCTCCGGCGAATCCGCAGCAGGTCACTTCCGGTGTGACGACCTTTTCAGCGCACATCTGTGCAAGTTGTTTCAGTTTTCCTTCCAATCCCATTTTTTTGGCGCTGCATACCGTGTGGATTGCCACCGTCTCCGGAATTTTGGTGAAGGTGAGTCCGGGAGCCAGATGCCTCAGGGTGAATTCAATCGGCTCGAAAAGCTGAAGGCGGGAATCGAGCGTCTCCTTCATATGGTACAGGCAGGGGCTCATATCGCACAATACCGGAATGTCGCCGTTGTCGGAAATGGACATCAGGGCGGCCTCCAACTCTCTTGCCTTCTTTTCGGCGACATCGGCGATCCCTTTGCTGGAAAAGGGCATACCGCAGCAAAGGGCGTCCATCTTTTCTGGGAAAAGGATGTCATATCCGGCCTTGCGGAGAAGGGATTCGGTCTTCCGGGTCAGCGATACCGCATTATCATCCATTCGGGACGGACCCATGGACCGGGTAATGCAGGACGGAAAATAGACCACCCTCGGCCGATGATCGGAAGGGACCGGCATGCAGGAGACGGTTGCGGCATTCCGAGGCATGTAGGGGGTCCAGAGGGGAAGCAGATTCCCGAAGGTCCGCCGGGCGGTGCGGGCCAGCCGGGTCATGACCGGGGCGCCGAGGGCCCCGTGAATTTTGTCGACGACATTCAAGCCCAGGCGGGTCAAAGCAGTGACCGTGGTCATATGGTCGCCGACCGCGCGGGCAAGCGCATGGGCCGGAGCGGAGAGATGTTCGCTCCGCAGATGCTTGATAAGCTTTCCGGTGTCGATTTCCACCGGGCAGCTGGTGGCGCAGAGCCCGTCGGCGGCGCAGGTGGCGTCCCCGTAGTAGCTGTAGACCCGGCGCAGCTCCGAGAGGCGGGCCGGGTTTTCTCCGGTCCGGGCCAGGTGGGCCATTTCACGGTAGATGACGATGCGCTGCCGGGCCGACAGGGTGAATTCGTGAGACATGCAGTTTCGCTCACAGAACCCGCATTCGGTGCACTCGTCCACCTTCGGATGGGCTGCGGGCATCGGTTTGAAGTGCTTGAGGTGGCATTCGGGATCGTCGTTGATGATGACCCCGGGGTTGAGCATCCCTTGGGGATCGAAAATGTTTTTGATCTCCCGCATCGCTTCGTAAAGCTCGGGGCCCCACTCCCGCTCCACGAACGGGGCCATATTGCGGCCGGTGCCGTGCTCCGCTTTCAAAGAGCCGTTGTATTTCTCCACCACCAGTTCCGCCACCGCATCCATAAACCGCCTGTATCGGTCCACCTCGCCGGCGTCCGAAAAATCGGGCGTGAGTACGAAATGGACATTTCCGTCAAACACATGTCCCCAGATGACGGTGTTTTCGTATCCGTATTCGGCGAACAGGGCCTGAAGATCGACCAGCGTGTTCTCCAGGTGGTGAATGGGAACCGCGATGTCTTCGATGATGACGGTGGCGCCGGTATTCCGCATGGAGCAGGCGCTCGGGAAAATCCCCTTTCGCACCTGCCAGAGATTCGCCTCGGCTTCGGGGTCGGTGGTAAAGGCGAATTCGTGGGCCATGGGAAAGGAGGCAAACGCTTGGGTGATCTCCTCGATCTGCCGGTTCAACTCCTCGATGGTTTCGGCCCGGGTCTCCACCAGCAGTGCGGTGGCCTCGGGCCCCAGGGATTTGATGTGGGGCGGCATGGCGGGTTTGTCCGCCACGGTGGTCAGGGCGGTTCGATCCATGAGCTCGGCGGCGCTCACCGGATGTTTTTTCAGCAGCAGGACCGCCTCACAGGCCGACGCGATAGAGGGAAAGAGCATCAAGGCGGTGGCGGTATGCGGCGCCTCCCGGGTGGTCCGGAAGGTGACTTCCGAGATGAATCCGAGAGTGCCTTCGGAGCCGACCATGAGGTGTTGAATGATTTCGATGGGGTCATCATAATCGGTGAGGGCGTTAAGGCTGTAGCCGCAGGTGTTTTTGATGGTGTATTTTTCCCGGATTTTGGCAGAAAGCCGGGGATCGGCCTTGATTCGATCGGCCAGGGCCTGAATTCGGTCGACCCCATCCCGCCGGGTGTTCAGAAACCGGTTTCGGCTTTCCGGGTCACCGGTGTCCAGAATGGCGCCGTCCGCAAAGATGATCCGCATGGCTTTGAGGGTGCCCTGGCTGTTTTGGGTCACCCCGCTGGTCATGCCGCAGGCATTGTTGGAGACGATGCCGCCGATCTTGGCCGAGTTGATGGAGGCCGGATCGGGGCCGATCTTTTTCCCGAAAGGGGCCAGGCAGCGGTTGGCCTCGATGCCCAGAACAGCCGCTCCCAGGCGGATTTCGGAGCCGTCCGGGGCTGTCGACCACTGCCGCCATCCGGTGGTCCCCAGGAGCATCAGCACCGAATCGGTCACCGCCTGGCCGGAGAGGCTGGTTCCGGCGGCCCGAAAGGTGACCGGCAGGTTGAGCTCCCGGCAGGCCGAAAGGGTGAGCAGGACCTCGGCCTCGGTCTCCACCCGAACGATCAGCCGGGGGATGAGCCGGTAAAAGCTGGCGTCGGTCCCGTAGGCCAGGGTCCGGAGGGGATCACGGATGAGCCTCTCCTTCGGGATGTTCTCGGCCAAGCGGGCATACAGGGTCGAATAGGGGTCCTGTCGCATGGGAACCTCGTTTCGCAAAGCGGGGGTTGAAGGGAATCGGTTTGGATGATATTTAAAGCGTAACAAAAGGAATAGAGGTTTTCAATAGGTAAACCGGTCAGGAGAAAGGTTCCGCACCGAAGATCCTGAGCGCTCACGCATACGCAGGAAATCAATCTGTATGGAGATACGCATATGAGATATTCCGAAGCCAAACAGGGCAGGGTATTCGTCATTCGGCTGGAAGACGGCGACATCGTTCATGAGGAGATCGAACGGTTCGCCCGGGAGAAGTCGATTCGGTCGGCGGCCCTGATCGTGATCGGAGGCGCCGACGAGGGAAGCCGGCTGGTGGTGGGTCCGGAAGCGGGGCGGGCGGTGGAAATGGTCGCCATGGAACGGACCCTGGAGAATGTCCACGAAGTCGCCGGCGCCGGCACCCTGTTTCCCGATGAGGCGGGCACACCCATGCTTCACATGCACATGGCCTGCGGCCGTGAAGGGAAGACGGTAACCGGATGCATTCGCCAGGGCGTCAAGGTCTGGCAGGTGATGGAGGTGATCCTCTTCGAACTGGTCGATTCCACCGGCGCCCGGGTCCATGAACCGGCGACCGGTCTCAAGCTTCTGAAACCCTGACGTCTGCCGTTCTTTTTTTGAATTCAAAAGTGCGGGGGCGCTATTGACATCCTTCGGGAACAGCTTACTTTTCGGTCAAGGCTTTAAAAAAGCCCCGTTTCGCCCGAGGCGGTAGATCGGTCATATTGTTAACCTATCAGATCAACCCTTAACCAGTGTTGTGTCAGGTATCGTAAACAAGTCAACTGAACAACAATACCTTTAACTTTCGGGCGGTACATTCTACCGCCGCAAGTATGTGAGTTGCATCCGCTTCGGGCGTTTCAAGGCAGGGTCTTCATTGGCCCTGCCTTTCTTGTTTACAAAAAACGAGGAAGGATTTATGACAGGTCGATCGAATCGGGCCCGGACGGTTCGAATCCACAGAAGCACGTAACGCGCGAATACACGGGCGGGATACGGAAACTATGATCAGCGTAGAAAATATTTCAAAGGGTTTCGGCGGTCAGGTTCTCTTCGAGGATGCGAGCTTTCGGCTGAATTCCAAGGAGCGGGCCGGACTGGTGGGCCGAAACGGTCACGGAAAAACCACCCTCTTGAAAATGCTGGTGGGGGAAGAAAAACCCGATTCCGGCAACATCATCATTCCCAAGCAGTATCGATTGGGGTATGTTCGGCAGCACATCGATTTTTCCGAGGATACGGTCCTGAAAGAGGGAATGAAGGGGCTTATCGAATCGGAAAAAGACCACCACTGGAAGGTGGAAAAAATTCTGGCGGGGCTCGGGTTTTCCGAAACAGATATGGACCGGAACCCCTGTGAATTTTCCGGCGGCTACCAGGTACGGCTGAATCTGGCCAAGATTCTGGTATCCGAGCCCGATCTTCTGCTCCTGGATGAGCCGACCAACTATCTGGATATCACCTCCATTCGCTGGATCGAGCGGTTCCTTCGAAGCTGGCCCCGGGAGTTGCTGCTGATCACCCATGACCGCGGGTTTATGGATAAAGTGATCACCCATACCATCGCCATCCACCGGAAAAAGATTCGAAAGATCGAGGGGGACACCGGCAAGCTCTATGACCAGATCGCCCAGGATGAGGAGATCTATGAAAAGACCCGGGCCAACGACGAGCGCCGCCGCAAGGAGATCGAGCAGTTCATCACCCGGTTTCGGGCCAAGGCCCGGCTGGCCAACCTGGTTCAGTCCCGGGTCAAGACCCTGGAGAAGATGGAAAAGCGCGACAAGCTGGAAACCCTCAAAGACCTCGATTTTTCCTTTCGAAGCAAACCCTTTCGCGGAAAACAGATGCTCGCGGTAAAGGACCTCGCCTTTTCTTACGACGGCGGAAAACCGCTCATTGAAAATCTCAACTTTACCGTGGCTCCGGGCGAGTGCATCGGGGTGGTCGGCAAGAACGGGAAGGGAAAGACCACCCTCCTGAAGCTTCTTGCCGGTTCCCTCCAACCCGATACCGGGGAGATCGCCTACAACCCGAGAACCGAGGTCGGCATCTACGAACAGACCAACATCAAAACCCTGGTGGATCAGCGCTCAGTGGAAGAGGAGATCCTCTATTCCGCGGCCCGGGTGGACCGTCAGGCGGCCCGGAATATCTGCGGGGCCATGATGTTCGAGGGGGATGGGGCGCTCAAAAAGGTGGCGGTGCTTTCCGGGGGTGAAAAGAGCCGGGTCATGCTGGGCAAGCTCCTGGCAGCGCCCCTGAACATGATTCTCCTCGACGAGCCCACCAACCACCTGGATATGGAATCAAACGATGCCCTGCTGGCCGCCATCGACGTCTTTGACGGGGCGGTGATCATGGTCACCCATAATGAAATGTTCCTCCATGCATTGGCGGAGCGGTTGATCGTCTTTGATGACGACGGGGTCTCTCTGTTCGAGGGCGGATACGGACGGTTTCTGGAAAAGGGGGGGTGGCACGACGAAGACACGCCAAAGGGGAGCGGAGCGCCTGAAGACCGGCAGGCGCCGACCGGTCCCACCCTCAGCAAGAAGGAATTGCGCCGTCGCCGATCCGAAATTCTGGCGGAACGCGGCAAGGCCCTCAAACCGGTGGAGAAAAAAATGGCCGAGGCCGAAAACATTATCGATGCCTGCGAGAAAGAGCTTGCTCGCCTGAACGAGGCCATGCAGACGGCGGCGGAACAACAGGACGGCGACCGGATCAAAGAGTTGTCCCGGTCCATCCACACCTGCCAGTCGGCCATCGAGGAGCGATTTGCCGAATTGGAGGACATGTCGGAGATCATCGCAGAAAAAGGGAAGATATTCGATCAAAAGCTGGCGGAACTGGATGCCGCGGCTGAATATTAATTTTTTTCACCTATTCCTTTCCAACCCCTGTGGAGTCTGGTATAGTCCACCGACAGGGATCAGCAGACTCGAAACCATCGGGAGAAACCGAAGAACCGAGGATACATTATGGCATTAAGTAAAGAATTGCTGGAGATACTGGCCTGCCCCAAGTGCAAGGGCGATATCTATCTGACCCCGAATGAAGACGGATTGATCTGCGACCGGTGCAAACTGCTGTATGAAATCAAGGACGACATTCCCATCATGCTGATCGAAGAGGCCAAACCCGTTCAGGAATGAAGGGCCGCCATGTCCACGCCCCAGCCGCCCAAACCGGCCAAGCTGGTCATCGGGTTGTTTATGAAAAACCGGGACCTGCTGACACCGCTGGCCCGGCGACTGATCGACGCCTATGGCGGTTTGGATCTGGTCAGCGCCTGGATGCCCTTTGCGTATACCGATTATTACGAGCCGGAAATGGGCGCGCCCCTGTACCGACGCATGTTGAGTTTTCGGACCCTGATTTCCCAGGACGCCTTGGCCGAAATTAAAACCGAAACCAATCGGCTCGAAAGCGGCTGCATCGAATCGGGCGCACGGCAGGTCAATATCGATCCCGGATACCTGCTTCAGGAGCGGTTCGTACTGGCCTCGGGCAAGAATTTCACCCACCGCATCTCCATCGGCCGGGGAATTTATGCGGATTTGACCCTGATCTACACCAAAGGGGATTTTCAAACCCTTCCCTGGACCTACCCCGATTATGCCGATCCTCGAATGATCGCATTCCTTCGGCAGGTCCGGGACCGATATGTCCATGCCGTGAAGTGAATTTCCGAAAGTGGATAGCCGAAAAGGAATAGCCGAAAAGGAATAGAATGATCAAAAGCATGACCGCCTTTTCCCGGGCGGAGATGAGCGACAACGGTCTGACCGTGGCTGTCGAGATTCGCTCTTACAACAGCCGGTATCTCGACCTCACCCTGCGGGTGCCCCAGAATTATTTTTCGATGGAAGAATGGATCAAGGGGATGATTTCCGAGGCGATCGTTCGCGGACGGGTGGAGGTCAAGCTCCAAGTGCAGGATGTCTCTGAAGCCGCCTGCGCGTTTGAGATCGATGAACCCAAGGCCGCCGCCTACCATAAAGCGCTGACCGAACTGAAGGCCCGGTTCGGGTTGACCTCCGAGATCTCCCTGGATCACCTGGTCCAGGTTTCCGGCATCATCAAGCCCGCCGAGATCGAAACCGATCTTGACCGCGGCCGTCCCCTGATCGAGTCTTGCGTGGCCCGGGCGTTGAGCGAGCTGAATGCCATGCGGCAGAAGGAAGGCGACTTTCTGGCCCGGGATTTCGAAAAGCGGCTGAACGGCATCGAAGCGGCGGTGGACGAGATCGCGTCCGCCTCGGAGGGGCTTCTCGACCATTACCGGGAACGGCTTCAGGACCGGATTACCGCATTGACCCAGGGAATGGTGGAGATCGATCCCTCCAGAATCGCCCAGGAGGCCGCCTTTCTGGCCGATCGAAGCGATATCTCCGAAGAGATCGTTCGATCCCGAAGCCATGCCCGGCAGTTTCGCACCGTGATGGGGTCGCCGGAGCCGGCCGGAAAAAAGCTCAATTTTCTGTTGCAGGAATTCAATCGGGAATTCAATACGATGGGATCCAAGACCGGGCGGGCGGATGTCTCTCATACCATTGTTCAGCTGAAATCGGAGCTGGAAAAAATCAGAGAACAGGTCCAGAATGTGGAGTAAATGCTACTAACCAAGAGATCACATATGAAATTCGGGAAAAAATCGGAACA
>JAABSQ010000626.1 GCA_011390315.1 Desulfobacteraceae bacterium | reverse complement strand
CCGGGGTTCGGGTTTCCATTCGAAGCCTGGGCGGGGGTGGAGAACAAGGGGCATATCGACAATGGCTGATGGCGGAAGAAAAGCGAATGATGGCCGCCATCGACAAATACCGTCAGGCGATCGCCCAATTGGAAATTCATTCTCCGGTTACCGGACGGGTTGTGGAAGTGAACAAAGACCTCTATCCCGAGGCGTATGTCGCCAAAGGGACTTACCTGTTCACGGTAGCCGATCCGGATGTCCATGAACTAAAAGCCTTTGTCCATGAGAAACGAAGGCGTCGACTGAAGGTGGAAGCCGACCGGCCGGCGACCGTCCATTTTGCCGGACCGGAAGCCCCTGTTTTGGAAGCCCGCATCCTTGAGAAGGGGGTTTTTCCGATTCAGACCCTCCCCAATGAAAGCATTCTGGATGTCGCGGGCGGGCCGATCGCGTCCATACAGGATTCTTTCGGCCGAAGAACTCGGGATGCCTATTTTGCCTTCACCTTCGCCGTCGATGAAGTCCCGGACTGGATGTCCCACGGCATGCCGGGATGGATCTGGCTGAAGAGCGAAGGACGTTCGACTCTCAAGCAGGGATGGGAATGGGTGTGGCAAAATCTATCTGAGAGAGGACTCTTGTAAAAAGGAATATGACAATGACAAATTCAAAATTTTGGTTTCGACTTTCAGCTTTGATTCTAACCTCTGCGGCTTGTCTGCTGATGATTCTGCTGAGTAAGGGCTTCTCCCAGGACAGCCTCATTAAAAACCAGGTGCTGGAGCAGACGTCCGCCACCGACCGATCCGTTTATCCGGCCATTTTCGAGGCGAAATCCAAGGCGGTGCTCTCCGCGGAACGGGCCGGGGTATTGTCCAAACTGGAATATGAGGTGGGCAGCCCGGTTAAAAAAGGCAGCGTCATCGCCAAAGTGGATACCGGGGAACTGGCGCTGCGCAAGAAACGGGAGGAACAGGCCCTCAGCCATCTGGATGTCCAGGTCAAAGATTTAACCAATCTGAAGCAGCGGGGACTGGCCACCAATGAGGATGTGGCCAAATCTCGAATGGAGCGGGACGTCACCCGCACCGATCTGGAGCTTGTGCAGCGGCTGATCAATCAGTCCTATATTCGGGCGCCCTTCGGGTGCGTGATCGTACGCCGTCACATGCAGCCCCATGAATGGGTGACCGCCGGTCAGCCGGTAGTGGATGTGGTCAGCCTGGCGGATATTCGGGCGGTGGCCAATATCCCGGCCCATCTGGCGGTTACGCTGGAAAAAGGGGCTTCCCACCCCTTCTATGTCCATGATATTGGGGTTGAGGTAGTGGGAAAGGTTTTTGCCGTCGCCCCGGAGGTGGATGAGCGAAGCAATACCGCCCAAGTCATATGGACAATCGAAAAAGGGGATCAGAAACTGTTGCCCGGAATGAAAGGAGAAGTTCGGATTGACCAATAGACCCCCGAGGTTCCAAATTTCTCGAAACAATCCTGAAAAGGGTTCCGGCGGCCGATCGATTCCGCCCGGTTCCGTCCCCGGCGCCGCGACGCCGCCCACCGGCCCCGGATCGGAGGAAATGACGCGGGAAAAGGTCCTGGCCCGATTCATACGACTCTGCTCGGCGGTTTTCTCCACCCCGGTGCCTCAGGAAGCGGCTGCCCTCACCGTGAACCGGATATCCGAACTGGTGCGGGTGGACCGGGCGGTGCTGGTTCGGACGAAGGGAAAGAATCCGATTCTTGCGGTCACCGGCGGAGGCGGCGCAGCCCAGGACAGTGTTTTTGCGGATGCGGTGGAAACGGTTCGACGGCGGTTCCGAGAACGTCCCGAAGCCGTGGTGGTTCCTGCGGTGCCGGATCAGGGAAAAGAGGCGGCCCCTTATCTTCAAAAAATTCAGCAGGCTATGGGCGGCACTCGAATTTTGTGGCTGCCGCTCTGGCTCAGCCGGGATGCCGATGTACCGGCGAAATACGCCCTCTGGCTGGAACGCTGGCACAACCGGCCCTGGGATAAGGCGGACATTGAACTGCTTCAACATGCCGCTCTTTTTCTGGGCCACGGGCTGAACCGATCCCGGCCCGAAACCCGCACCCGAAAGCGATTTACCAAGGCCGCGGTGATTCTGGCGCTGTTGATATTTCTGGCGCTGCCGGTGACATCGAGCGTTACAGCCCCGTCACGGGTTGTGCCGGACCGACCCCACCATATTTTTGCGCCCATGGAGGGGATTTTAAAAGAGCTCTATGTTCGACCCGGACAATGGGTGGAAAAGGGGGATATTCTTTTCCGATACGACTCCCGGGTTCTGGATAAACGGCTGGACGAGGCGTTCCGCAATGTATCCGTGGCCAAAGCCAAATTTTTACGCCTGGAAGGGGCGGCCCATCGGGACCCTGAAGCCCGGGCCGAGTTGCCGGTGGCGGAACTGGAAGTGGAGCGGGCCGAAGCCGACGTGCAGTTTTTCGCCAATCAGCAAAAACGGGCCGATGTTCGAACCGCCGAACCCGGGGTCGTGGTCCTGGATGACCCGGATTCTCTGATCGGAGCGGCCATTCAGACCGGTCAGGCGGTGATGAGCGTGGCCGATCCTTCCCAGACCAAAGTCCGCATCATGGTGCCGGCCGGGGATGTCGGCTTCCTGAAAAAAGGAGCCCGGGTATCCATTCGTCTGGACAGTGATCCGCTCAACAGCCATCCGGCAGTCATCACTCGAGTCGGTTTCGAGGTGAAGCTGTCGGAAAATCAGGTGCCGTCGGTTCTGGCCGAGGCCATCTGGGTGGGGGATTCCCCCGAAGTCCAGCCGGGCCAGAAGGGCGCCTCCAAGGTGTACGGGCCTTCCACGGTGATGGCCATGCAGATTCTTAGAAAACCGCTGATTGCTTTGAGATCGGTTACCGGGTTATGAACGCCCCTTGAATTTGCAGACCACCGCGCGAAACAGGTATTTGGGATGAATAAAAAAGCGCTTTCGCAAGGCGCACAGGGCTTTCCATTGATGCAAATATGCTTGAGGTAATCCCGCCCGCCAGGCGGTTTTTCCAATGTGCAAATATTCAGCTGCATACGCCTGCGATTTGAGCTTCTTCTGTTGCCGGTTGGTCGGGGTATAGGATGCGAAAAAATAGTCGAGATGACTGGTGCCTTGTTCGAGTATTGAGTCGATGTTGTCTCTGGCGCGATTATCCGGATGTCGACGGTATTTCACGATGGGTTGATCGACAAAACAGAATTTGTATTTGGCTGCCAGAAACAGATAAACCAGCAGGTCCTCTTTAACCGCTAGATTTTCTCTGAATCCCCCGATCTCATCCATCCCAGTTTTCCGGACCAGGTAAGTGCCGGTATGAATAAAATGTTCCCCAAGCACCCGGTCCAGAATATGGCCGCTGTAAAAACGTTTATGCCGTGTTTTCAGCGGATTCAGCAGTTTGTCGCAGGTGATCCGTTTTCCATAAGCCACCCCCCAAGAGGGATCATCCCGTTCCAAAGGGCTTAACGCCTTCCATAATATCTCAACGGCACCGGGCAGCAAGACATCATCCGAATCCAAAAACAGGACATAGTGCCCCTTCGAAATGGATAATCCTCGATTCCTGGCGGCGGACTGGCCCCTGTTGCGCGGCTGGCGAATCAGAATAATGGAGGGCACAAAAGATTGAAGCTTCTCATAAGTTCTATCTGTGGAGGCATCATCCACCACTATCACCTGGATATTCGGATAGGATTGGTTCAGGGCGCTTTCCACCGCTTCCGGCGCCAATTTTTCTCGATTGTAAACCGGGATGATAATGCTGACCAGCGGTCGGTTATTGGTAGTAAAAGAGCTCATGAATTTACCTTTGATATGGGATCGGGGGTGAGCATTCCTTTCACTGCCTGCCAGACCGATTCATAGGAAATAGAGGACATGCAGTACGCCTCTTCCAATGGACACCGTTTACGGGAATGACCGCAGGGCCTGCAGGGATATTCCGCCGCCAGCACACGATCGGAATCGCGTCTGGGCGCCCAGTCTTCCCACCGGGTCGGACCGAAGAGAGAAATGGTCGGCGTTTTCACGGCCGTGGCGATATGGATGGGCGCCGAATCGTTACCGATCAGACAGATACTTTTTTGAATCAATGCGGGCAGATCCGCCAGAGACATTTTTCCGGCCAAATTGACAGGTGCGGATTCCATGGCCGCTTCAATGGAAGCGGCCATCGGCACATCTTCGCGGCCGCCGCTGAGAACGACTTTGATGTCGAATCGCGTCCGAATCGCATCGGCCAGTCGGGCAAAACATGGACGGGGCCAGCTTTTATAGGCGCGTCGGGCACCCGGGTGAATAATGACAAAGGGTTCATTGGGTGAAAGGCCTTCCCGGGCGAGCTTGGCTTCGACAGTACGCCGTCGATCCGGTAAAACCGGAAGGAAGGGGTGCCGATCGGGAGCCGGCAGGTCCAGGAATTCCGCTATCTTCAAATGGTGATCCACCGTATGGATTTTCCCCAGACCGGAAGGAATGGTGTGGGTGTAGGCAACCCTGTCCCTGAGAAAACGGCCGCTTCGATATCCGATTCGAACCGGTGATCCGGACAGAAAGCTGAAAAGGGCCGTCCGGTCGTTGCAGGTAAGATCCGCCACCAGATCATATTTTTCACGCCGGATGGATTGAATAAAATCGAACCCGGAACGGAAACGCCCTGAATTGGTGGTTGGGTCGAACCGCCAGAGCTTGCCGATGAAAGGATGTCCGGCCAGGATCTGGTCGGAGCCCTGATTCACCCCGATATCGATTCTGGCGGAGGGCAAACCGTCCTTGAGGGTTCGGATCAGGGGCGTGGTCAAGACGGTGTCTCCGATATACCGCATTTTCAGGATCAGAACTTTATGGACAGCGGCGATGTCGATCGGCCCCGGTTTCATTTATCGCCGTGTACGGCCGATGCCGGGGTATGCTCTTCAATAAAACTCATGATGGATTCGGCCCTTTTCCGCCAGGTGATCCGGGCGGCCCGCCGCCGGGTGCGATCGGACATCCGTTCATAGGCTTCCGGATCATCCAGCAAACCGACCACGGCTCTGGCAAAACCGGTTTCATCGCCGGGGGAAATATAGGTTCCGGCTTCCCCCAAAACCTCGTGAACCGAGGGCAGATCGCTGCCGATGCTGGGAAGCCCATGGGAGAGGTAATCGAGCGCTTTCACAGGGCAGGTCAGGTATCGATTGTAAAAAGTGTCTTCGAGCATGACCACGCCGAGGCTGGCCTTCTCCGCCAGGGCCTGATGCATCGCCGCCGGCGGCTGAAAGGGGACGAATCGGACCGCTCCCCTGGCCCCGTATGAATCCGCTCTTTCTTCCAATTTTCTTATATTGGAATCTTTTCCTCCCCAGAAAAGGGTTTGAATACCTTCCTTCGATAATCGGTTCGCCATTTTAAGGAGAAAATCCAATCCCTTGCCCGTGTGCATGCGACCTACGTACATCAGGGTCCGTCTTTTTCTTCGTTGGTCCGGCGAGTGGACAGGGGAAACCGGTTTGGTCCCCAGTGGAAAGGCGCAGGAGGGAATGAATGGGAATACCTTTTGATAGAGTTTCTGCTGGGCGCCGGTGATACAGATGAGCCCCTGAATTTTTGGAAGAAACAGATGCTCATAGAGCTTCTCTCGATAACATCCGCTCTCTTTTTCGGACATCCATGTTAGATCTGCATAAAAACCATGAAGTTCATAGAATCCATGGATGCGTGGATGTCGACAGAGCCACGCAAGGGGTCCCAGAAAGCCGGATTCCCGGGTAAATACCGCTACATGGTCTCTTCGGCTGAGAATGCGGATCAGGTGATAGGCATACTTGAAAACCGACAGGCTGTATGAGGAGGCGCCCAACCGCCAGCGGTCCACCCGGTGTATGTTGAATTTGTCCAGTTTGCCTGATTTGTCCTGGGGGGGGAGGCCGTAAAAGCCGGCTAAATCTTCATTCGTATCCGTTTCCGGTCCCGATCCGATGCACAGATGGGTTTCATAACCGAGTTCAGCGAAAGACGCGGCATTGTGAACCGCCACATTGACGATCGGGCCGGGTGTTTTCCAGTCTCGTTTATTGATCCAGACGATAATCATTATTCATGAATCCCCGGCGGACAGTGGATGAAAGGGAGTATCCAAGCCAATAAGTAATTTCTCTCAACCGGTTCATCTCTCCGGCAGCCCCAATCTGCGTCTTTCGGCCCTTTTGGCCATCATATGATCGGTATGCCGGCTGATACGGCCGGTCTTTTTTTGTATCCACAGATATTGGAATCGGTTCCATAGGCTTAAACTGGATTTCCCATGGTATGCATTAAAAAGCCGCCGGCGATCCTCCGGGGTGAACAGATCCTCGGGAAGGCTGTAGTTGAGCTCGGCAAGGGCTTTAATAATCCACCGGAATCGAAACATCCTTTTCCGATCCACCCGTTGAAGGTCAAAGAGCGCCGGTTCATGAAGTTCTCCATCCTCGGTGTACCGAAGGAGAATATGGGTGGCGTTGAAATCCCGATGATTGAACCCGGATCGGTGCATTTTCTTGGCCAATCGACCGAGTTTGTCCAGGAGTACTTTTTTGCGTTCTGTTCCTTCAGAACCTCTGAAAAATTCCGGGTGATCGCGAATCATTTCTTCCAGAGAAATCCAGGGATGAAAATCCTCCGTCAGAACAAAGGATTCGACTCGGTTGGAATGAATTCGATGTTCTCCGCAGGCCACAGGCGTCACTGTAGGAATAGAATTTTCTCTGAAATCGCAAATATTTTCGAATTCCAAACGGCCTTGAGAAGAGGTTCCGGAGAAATTGAGAGCCGGGATCGATACAAAAGTGCTGATTCTTTCCGGCACATGCCGTTTCAGATAAAGGATATGTTTTTCGGGTGCATATAGTTCGATTCGAACAATGGAACGGCTCGATATTTTTTTAACGATTTGCCCCCCCTGGTATCGATAAATCGTTTCGAAATCCAGAAGACCGTTTGATTTCAGAAGGGGATAAAATGCCTGATTCAGGAGCAGACCGTTTTCTTTTCGGCGGATTATCGAGCCGGCGAGTTCATTCATTTCTGTTCCTTTTGAATCCGCACCCGGTCGTACAAAGCCATGAGTTCGCTCATATACCGTTCTCCGGTGAAGGCGGCGGCTCTGTCGAAAGCATGTCTTCCCATTTCAGAAAGATCCACATCGGATGTGCATCGGGCGATTTTTGCAGCCAGTTCTTCGGGTTCCCAGGTATCGAGCACATACCCATGGATTCCGTTGTCGATGATCTCGCCGGCGCCGTTTGTACGGGTGGTGATGACCGGAATGCCGCAGGCCATGGCTTCCAGACAGACATTGGCGAAGGCGTCATACCGGGCGGGTAAAACCAGGAGGTCGGCGGCGCCATAGTATTTTTCGATTCGGGTCTGAGAGCCCAAAAAAAATATCCGATCGCCCAATTGGTTCTTCGCAGTCCGTATTTGATGATTTCCTGCCCGATCGTGCCCCACGACCACCAGCTTCAGGTGCGGATTTTCCAGCCGGTTCAGAGATTGAACCAGAAGAGGCAGGCCCTTTCGCTTAAAATCATTTCCCACAAACAGGAGGAGAAAATCGGTATCTTGAATCCCGAGTTCTGTTCGAACTGCTTTCCGGTGCTTTTCTCGTACCGAGGGATGGAATCTTTGGTGATCCACGCTGTTATAAATGACGGAGATTCGATTCGGCGATATTCGGTAGTGGTCCAGAATCTGGTTTTTAACCAATCGGGAGTTGGTCATGACATATCGGCATCCGTTCCCTTCAAAAATGCGTTTTTCCAGGAAGGTCAAGGCCTGACGCCGAGGGCCGAGCGCCTTCAATTTTCGGACCACCGGATTCGGATACCGCTCCGACATCTGGACAGGGTTGATGCCGTCGGAGGCTCGAAAAATATCCTGATCCATCACCCGTTCCATGCTCTGAACCACATCAAAACCGTGACCGGCCAGAATTTTTCGGGAGAAATAGGCAAAAGAAAGGTTTTTCACCGGAGAGGAAAACCGCAGCATGGGGACATGATGAAAAAGAATACCGGTTTCTTCCTGTCGACGGTGTGCCAGCACATGCACCTCATGGCCTCTTTTCAGGAGTTCCCGGCTTAAAGAGATGGTGTATCGTTCCAACCCGCCTTTGCTTTCTTCGAACTGTTTACATACAAGGGCAATTTTCATTTAAGGACTTTGTAGAGTATAATGCGCCCAAACCTTTTCGTATTCCAGGTGTTTAGTTTTATGAAATCTGATACCGATGGGGGCTGAATATTGTTTAAATCTTGGGACTTCCAGCTTTTTTCATCCCAAACCAGGTAATCGCATCCGGCATTTTTGATATTTTGAAAGACATTCTGGTCTACTTTGGGGAAAAAGCATCCTGTATCAAAGCAAGGGGCCCCCGGATAATCTAAATTGGAATAGAAATGGATCATTCGCAGTTGTTCTAACGCTCCAGCGATAGAAATGGGCGTTTGCCCGTTTTCTCTTTGAGCGATGAATTGTCCGACTTTTCTAAATAAAGTTTTATCCTCAATATAATTTGCTCTCAAAATTTTCGGTACCGTAAGGGTTAAAAATAAGGCGATAATCAACGCGCAGGCGGAAAGGCTTTTGAGAGAGAACCGATTTTTCAAAATGCGAAGTATCATGTTTAAGCCGGCGCCAATGAAAATGAATGCGGGAAACAAAAATAATGGAACGAACCGACTTGTCATGGCCCAATTATATAATATTTGCATATAGAGGACAATCAAAGCGAAACCGGCAGTGCCTGAGAGAAAAGTGACCCTTGGATCCTTAAAGATTCGGTGGCGGTATTCGACTATTCCCATCGCCAACACAATAAAAAAAATATGATAGAGGGTTTCTATAATTTGGACGGTCAGAGTTCCAAGTGCGATCAACCAAACCAGATTTCGGACTTTATCGAAAAAATACGGGCTAAATCCCGGTAGGAAATGTTCTGACAAACCCTTGAGGTTATGACGCAATTCTTTATATCTTTCATATACCTCCAAAGGGCGGGTTAGCCGCTCAATCTGCAGGATTGTGAAGTAATTTTCATTGGCCATAATTAGAATTAACAATAGAATTACTGATAAAATCAAAAGAGGAAGCAGGTAAGAAAATAGATGTAACCAACGCCTTTTATCTTTTGCGATCAGGATGTAAAATCCTGCAGTAAAAAAAAAAAGAATTCCTTCGATTCTAGTCCAGGCGCAAATAATAAAACACAGAGCGCTGAAAAAAGGTAAAACCGTTTTTGGCTTTTCAATAAAACAAGTAAAAAGAAAAAGACCCGTCATTGAAAAAAACCAATAGACAGGCCCTCGAATCGCATCCTGGCTCAACGAAATGAATGCTGGAGTTATGGAAAATATAAGTAATGCAAGAAGACTGACTGTTTCATCGAAAAAACGCCTTAATAGTCCAAACAAGGGGAAAAACGTAAGTGTTCCAAAAAAAAGAGAAATCAGTTGGGCCGCAAGCAACCAATCCCCAAATAATTTATAACCGACTACAATAAAAAAAGGGTATGATGAAAGATAAGAGAGACAACTCAATAGATGGTCATGCAGTCCAAAATAGAGCGCTTTCGCCTGTTGAATATAGAGGGTTCCATCGGGGTTGATCAATGGTACGGCAAAATAATTGTAAAGGCGCAGGAAAAGACCTATAAACACAACTATGCACATCGCCGCGATCAGAGATTGGTTGTTCCACGAGAATTCCTTCTCCGTAAACGTTCCTGCATCTGTCATCTATACATCAATCTTAACTTTGGATTACAATGCACATCTTCTTAAATGGAAGATAAGGTTTCAAGGATTCATGCGAACTTATATTTGCAACTTCCAGGTAATATCATTTCAAATTGAGCAGTGGCATCTATATACCGACCGTGTGGCAGGATGCAAGGGGGAATTGCCTCTGTTTGGCCTTTATTCCTTTAGAGCCTATGCGAGGAGCAACACGCTTCTGCCGTTCTTGACAAATTCCGGCGAGCGTAATACCTTACATTCATTATTTTTATAATTTCCAGATTCGCTCAAGTGATTGATTTCAAAGTTGGTTTATATGTAGTTTCATATTTTTTTGGATGCACTTCCTTTTGTGTTCGGAAAAATTTACACCACCTCTGCCCCCTTACATGGTTTTCTTTTCCTGAAAATAAAGTATGATCGAATTGTCTCCAGCCGTTCCATTTCAGGATTTTTGTCATTCGGTGGAGACCGGTTTCTGATGAAGTGAACCCCTTGTGCGGAACACGGATCGGCTGAAAAGATCCTTTTCTCATTCAATATTCATCCGAGAGGAGTAAAGCGGAACATGTGTGGAATATGCGGCGAACTGCGATTCAACGAAAACGACGCCTCCCCGGCCAAGATCGAAGCGGCCATGAAAATCCTCCATTCTCGAGGTCCCGACGCCATGGGCATGTTTGTTCAGGAGAACGCCGCCCTGGGGCATCGTCGGCTCAAGATTTTCGATCTCAGCAAAAAATCCCAACAGCCCATGATCGACAGCGATCTGGGGCTTGCCGTCGTTTACAACGGCGCGATCTACAATTATAAAGAGCTGCGAAAGGAACTGGAGGAAAAAGGCTATCGCTTTTTTTCCACCGGCGATACCGAAGTGCTTCTCAAGGCCTATCACGCCTGGGGCAAAAAATGTGTGGATCGGCTGAACGGGATGTTCGCCTTCGGGATTTGGCATCGGGACACCGGCCGGCTGGTTCTGGGGCGGGATCGCCTCGGCATTAAACCGCTTTATTATTCGGCCCGTCCGGATCGGTTCAATTTCGCCTCCACCCTGCCCGCACTGCTGGCCGGCGGGGATGTCGACACCGATATCGATCCGGTGGCCCTTCACCATTACATGACCTTCCATTCGGTGGTTCCGCCTCCCCATACCCTCCTGAAAGGGGTCAAGAAGCTTCCCCCGGCCACGTTGATGACGGTGGAACCCGGCGGCAAACTCACCCTCGAGAAGTACTGGGAACTCGATTTTACGCCGGATTCCGAAGAAAGAAATTACAGCTTCGATGATTGGAAAGCCCGATTGCGCCATGAATTGGAACAGGCGGTGCAGCGCCGGCTGGCGGCGGACGTTCCGGTGGGGGTGCTGCTGTCCGGCGGGCTGGATTCCAGCTTGGTGGTGGGGCTTTTGTCCGAAGCCGGTCAAACCGGGCTGAATACCTTTTCCATCGGATTCGAAAGCGTGGGCGAAGAAAAGGGGGATGAGTTCAAGTATTCCGACATCATTGTGGATCACTTCAAGACCGTTCACCACAAGATCGAGGTCGATTCCGCGAGGGTGCTTCCCTCACTCGAAAGATGCGTCCGGGCCATGAGCGAACCCATGGTCAGCCATGACTGCATCGGGTTTTATCTTTTGAGCGAAGAGGTGTCCAAGCACGTCAAGGTGGTTCAAAGCGGCCAGGGAGCGGATGAGGTCTTTGCCGGGTATCACTGGTATCCGCCCATGATGGAGCCTGCCGCCGACCCGGTGGGCCGGTATGCCGGGGTCTTTTTCGACGGAGATCACGCCGAATTCGCAGAGGCGGTTCACGCCCGGTTTGTGGAAGAGGATTTCAGCCGGCGATTCGTGACCCGTCATTTTGATCGACCCGGTGCGGATTCGGCCATCGACAAGACCCTTCGGTTGGATACTACGGTGATGCTGATCGATGATCCGGTAAAACGGGTCGACAACATGACCATGGCTTGGGGACTGGAGGCCCGGGTGCCTTTTCTGGATCATGAACTGGTGGAATTCGCGGCCCGGATTCCGGCCGAGTTCAAGGTCCGGGAAGGCGGAAAGTACATCCTGAAAGAGATGGCCCGGGAGGTCATACCCGCCGGGGTGATCGACCGGCCCAAGGGCTATTTTCCGGTGCCGGCGCTCAAGTATTTCCGGGGGGAATATCTCGATTTCGTTCGGGAGATTCTCACGTCGCCCACCGTCCGGGATCGGGCGCTGTTCAATCGGGCCTACATTCAGCGGGTTTTAAAAGACCCGGATGCCCATATCACCCCCTTGCGTGGGTCGAGGCTCTGGCAGATGGCTTTGCTGGAGTATTGGCTGGCGGTTCATAAAATCTGAGCAGGAGAAAGAAAGATGAAAAAGAACCAAGACATGCGGTCCCGGCTGGATCGATCCTCCAGGCCCTCGGTGCGCGGTTGGAAAAAACAGAACCATCCCGATTTTCAGCGCATGAAAACCAATGCTTCCGTTGAAATGGGGTGGGGCCGTCTGATTTTCGGCCACACCTTCGACACCAATGAACATCTGGCCGAGGCGATTCGAGCCGAAGAGGAAGATCAGCGGGATATCGCCTTCTATATTCGTGATCCCCATGTCGTTCTTTCCATCGCTCCGGACCAGCTCTTTCTCGACCCTTCCCATTCTTACCGCATGTGGTCCCATGACTACCGGCCCGGTTCCGGCCATTATCAGGCCTTTCATGTTCGGCGGTTGAATTCCCGGGCCGGTGCGGAAGCCATCAACCGAATCTATGCCGCCCGGGGGATGGTGACCTGCGATCCCGATTTTCTCCTGGACCGGCATGCGACCCGGCTGCGGACCTATTTTGTCGCGGAAACCGAGGCCGACCGGGAGATCATCGGCACCGTCTCCGGGGTGGATCATGTGGAAGCCTTCAATGATGTGGAGGGCGGGTGCAGCCTCTGGTGTCTGGCGGTGGATCCCCAGGCCAATGCGCCGGGGGTCGGGGAAGCCCTGGTCCGCCATCTGCTGGAACACTATTTTACCCGGGGCCGGGAATATCTGGATTTGTCGGTCATGCACGACAATGATCAGGCCATTCGGCTCTATGAAAAACTGGGCTTTCAGCGGGCGCCGATCTTTTGCGTCAAACGGAAAAACCCCATCAACGAACCCCTGTACACCTCTCATCAGCCCGCCGCGGGCCTGAATCCCTATGCCCGTCTGATCGTGGACGAAGCCCGTCGGCGGGGAATCGGGGTGCAGGTCATCGATGCCGAATACGGGTATTTTACCTTGCAGACGGGGGGGCGGTCTGTGGTATGCCGGGAATCGCTCACCGAGTTGACCTCCGCCATCGCCATGAGCCGGTGCGACGACAAACGGGTCACCCACCGGGTGTTGAAGGCGGCCGGATTGGCGGTGCCGGATCAATACATCAATGAAAAACCGCCGGAGGACCCGGATCGAAGCTGGGTGGTGAAACCGGCCCGGGGCGAGCAGGGGGTGGGCATCAGCGTGGATGTTCGATTCGGAGAGGAATTGGACCGGGCCGTCGAAATCGCCCGAAAGGAATGCCAGGACTATATTGTCGAAGAATACATCACCGGAATGGACCTGCGAATCATTGTGATCGACTACAAGGTGGTGGCCGCCGCCGTGCGAAAGCCGCCGGTGATTATCGGCACCGGTGAGCATACGGTCAAGGAACTGATTAAAAAATACAATCGCCGCAGAGCCGCGGCCACCGGAGGAGAGAGCCAGGTGCCCATGGATGATGAAACCCTGCGCTGCCTCAAGTTCAACGGATTCGACCTGGACTCGGTTCCGGAGGCCGGGGTGGATATCAGTGTGCGAAAAACCGCCAATCTCCACACCGGGGGAACCATCCATGACGTCACCGCCAAGCTTCATCCGGAGCTGGTTCGCGCTTCGGTCATCGCGGCCCACGCCATCCATATTCCGGTGACCGGTCTTGATCTGATGGTGCCGGACGTATCCGGACCCGACTACCATATTATCGAAGCCAATGAGCGTCCGGGATTGGCCAACCATGAACCGCAACCCACCGCCGAACGATTCATCGATCTCCTGTTCCCCCAGACCGCATCGGCCCAGAATAAAGAAAGCGAGGCGCCCGATGGCCCCATATGCCATGGAACCATTTAAAATAGATGAAGATTATCTGACCCGAACACTGGTCAATCTGCTCAATATTCCCAGCCCCTCGGGGTATACCGACCAGGTGGTCCATTTCATCGGCGAAGAGCTGCAACGGCTAAAAATCAAATTCGAGGTTACCCGGCGGGGCGCCATTCGGGCGACCCTTCCCGGGCGACAGGCGGTTTCCGGGCGGGCCGTGGCGGTGCATCTCGACACCCTGGGGGCCATGGTGCGGGATCTCAAGGGCAACGGCCGCCTGGCGGTGGCCCCGGTCGGCACCTGGTCCAGCCGGTTCGCCGAAGGGGCCCGGGTGACCGTATTTACGGAGAAGGGTCCGTTCCGCGGAACCATTATGCCGCTCAAGGCCTCGGGCCACACTTTCGGACTGGAGGTTGACACGCAGCCGGTGAACTGGGATAATGTAGAGGTCCGGGTGGATCACCGAAGCTATAAAAAAAGGGACCTCATCGATGCGGGGTTCAACGTGGGGGATTTCGTGGCGGTGGACGCCACCCCCGAAATCACCGAAAACGGATTTATCAACGCCCGGCACCTGGATGACAAGGTCGGGGTGGCGGCGATGATGGCCATCGCCCGGCATGTGGCCACCAACGGTCTGGTGCTGCCGGTCTCCTGCCATCTGGTCTTTACCATTGCGGAGGAGGTCGGGTTCGGGGCATCGGCCGTACTCTACGGGGATGTGGCCGAAATGGTGGTGATCGACAATGCCACGGTGGCCTCCGGGCAGAACTCCTGGGAGTTCGGGGTGACCATCTGTATGATGGACGGGGCGGGCCCCTTTGATTATCACCTCACCCGTAAGCTGATCGCCCTGTGCCGGGAATTCGGGATCGAATACAGCCGGGACGTGTTTCGCCAATACCGAAGCGACTCCGCCTCCGCCATTCAGGCCGGAAACGATACCCGAACCGCCCTGGTGGGGTTCGGGGTGGACGGGTCCCACGGATATGAACGGACCCATATCGATTCGATTCGAAGGGTGGCTCAACTGGTGGGGCTCTATATTCAGAGTGAGCCGACCTTTGCACGGGATAAGGATTATTTGTCATCCTTGAACGGGTTCCCCCATCAGCCCGACAGGGATATCATCCAGATCAAAACCTGATATCAGAACCCAATTGCCTATGATACCGATCGGAACCGCGAAACATTATTTTACGCTTCTCAATGTCGTATTCATTACCGTCGCCGCTTACCTGGGCGTCAGCGGGGTCTACAAGGTGGCCGTGGCCCGGCTGGATTACGTGAAACCGGCGCCGGTCCAAGCGGAAACGGCCGATGCTCCGGAAACGGCCGCTTCCCTTCCCCTTTCCCATTACCGGGAGATCACGGAGCGGAACCTTTTCAACACCCGGGACGAAATCCAAAAGCCGCCCGCCA
>JAABSQ010000624.1 GCA_011390315.1 Desulfobacteraceae bacterium | reverse complement strand
GAAAGCCGAAAACCCGGGCCCGAATCAGCAGATCCGAGAGCCGGCCGAAGGCCCCGATATCTCCCAGGCCGCTCTTTTCCAGGGAGCGTTTGATCATCTCCAGATCGGTGATCAGGTCCCCCACGGTATAATCCCTGGTCTCCGGCTCCTGAAGCAGGCCCTTGATCCGTTCCAGCATGTACCGGATTTTGATGCGATAGGGCTCATACCGGTACCGGCGAAGAAAATCGGGGTCGAGCGCCAGGGTCTCGGCCTCTTTTTCCAGGGAAGCGGTCAGTTCCTTGGAAATCGCCACCCGGCGGGAAGACGGGCTGAGAACCTGCCAGAGCTGGGTCAGGCCCTCGCGGTATCCTTCCAAAGCCGTGGTTCGGTAGATTCGAAGGGCCTCCTCGGTGACCTCGGGGGTGACGTTCGGATTGCCGTCCCGATCCCCGCCGATCCAGGTTCGGTATTTCAGAAAGGGCGGAAGGTCGGGCGCCTTTCCGTAATAGGTCTCCATCGCCTCCATCAGATCCCGGTAGATGCGGGGAACCGTATCCCAGATGGCGTTTCGGCAATAATAGAGCCCGTTTTCCACTTCATCCATGACCCCGAGCCGGTCGGACCGCACATCGTCGGTGGCCATCAGCAGACCGATGACATGGTAGATATCGGTGAAAATCTCGTCTTTTTCCCGGCCCGAGAGTTCACATTGGACGGGAATCCGGGAGAGCAGCCCCGCGATCCGCTTCTGCTTGTAGAGGATGGACCCGCGCCGGGCCTCGGTGGGATGGGCGGTGAGGGTCGGCTGAATATCCGCGTCGCCGATCCGCTCCAGGACCTTGTCGGGGTCCAGGCCCTGTTCTTTGTACCGATGGATCGCCTCCAGAATCGATTCCTCCCGGGGGGATTCCGGGGTTTCGTCCCGCTCGGCCTCCCGGTTGATGCGGATGATCTCCTGCCGTTCGGCTTCGTTGACCAGATTGAAAAAGGCGGTGTAAGACCGAATCAGCCAGAAAAGCCGGTCCAGACTGAGGCCCGCGAGAATTTCCTCCACCGCCTCGTATCCGGCCCCGCCGTCGGATCCGTTTTCCACCGCCTTGCAGCGGTTTCTGAGATCCTCCACCAGGTCGAACACCTCTGTTCCGGCCTGTTCCCGAATGACCTGGCCCAGCAGGGTGCCCAGAAGATTGACCTGGTAACTGAGGGGTTCCGAAATCCCGCTTCCTTCCGCTTCGATGTTCAATCCCGTCCATGTTCGCATGCCGATACCTCTTTATTGGGTTAAGATTTGCTGCCGAATGGCCTTCGCTTTTGGACCAAACAAAAAAGGCATCCTGCCCTGATCCGGCAAGATGCCCTGCAGCCCTTTGGTAACCAGGTTACTGCTTCAAGACATTGGCCGCAGCCGGCCCCTTGTCTCCCTGTTCGATTTCAAAAGAGACCTGATCTCCTTCGGCCAGGGTTTTGAAACCGCTCATGGAAATCGCCGAGTAATGGACGAAGACATCTCCGCCTTGTTCATTCTCGATAAACCCGTACCCCTTTTTGTCGTTAAACCATTTGACTACACCGTTTGCCATTGTTTCTACCTCCTTCTTAAAGATTCCCCTTTATTCCACCGGAACATCGGCCGGGAACATCCCGGCCGATACCGGCTTACTACAGCGAAAACCGCTTTCAACCGCGGCTTTCACACTTTACTTCATGGCATAGATGCGCTTGTCTTTTTCCCCTTTTCTTCTTCGGATCACGTTGCAGGCCGGGGAGCTGCATTCGGAGAGGACATCTTCGTCCGTGCATTCTTTCGCGTTCAGTTCCATCAGCTTTCGAAGTCTCGCTTCAATTTCATTTCTTTTGGCGATATCCATACTAATCGAGTTGCCTTTCTTTAATGATGTTTTCTTTTTTTGAATTTGGTGATTGTAAGTGGACCTAACAGCCTATCGGGTTGATTCCGCACGAATCGACATACCCTAAGCCGATGCCACGGCAGAGGCGGGCGCATGACCTTTGAAAGTCGGAACATGCAGACAGATGGGTCTTGCTTCGGAATCCGGGATTGAGAAGTGATTTCCTTGGAAAGAAAAAGAGGGTATGTCGGTGAAACAATCAACTGCGTAAGGCTTTAATTTGAAAAGAATTAGAAGAACTTTCATCGGCACAGCCGGTCTGGCGGGCCCTTGGAGGGCCGGAAAATACCGGTTGTATCTGCGTCATACGAATAAACGTTCAGGCGGATTTTTACAGTATTATTAAATATGTTCATCTGCCAATACGCCAATGGAATTCATTTGTCAATCCTTAATTTCCGTTCGGCGGGAAAAAATCGGACGACCGCGAATGCCGATTCGTTTTTCAGTAAAAATACTAGAATTTCCTTGACTAAACCAACGACACATAATATACAAAATTTCAGGTGATGAATTTCATTCATATATTTTGTATCAATATAAATAATAACTGATCTGGAGCTATCGAGACTGCTTCTCACGCTTTCCAAGCAGGGTTTCCCTATTCAGGGCCGAAAGGCCGCTTCTTTCTCTTATTCAGCCGGATTCCCGGCGGCCCGGGCTGTTTACAAGAATCGGTCCGGAGAAAACCCATTCTTAAACAAGACGGTATGAAGGAGGGTACGAAGGCGGTTTCATGTACAGAACCCGAGGGTCATCGACTTTTTTGAATCAAAATCGAGCGTTCCCTCCATTATTGTGAACCGACAGCGTAATCAGAGAAGGAGGCAGGGTGCCGACGGAGACGGGCGATTTCAGAGAAACTCCCAAAGAAAATGAGGTTCCGCTGCTTGAACTGAAAGATGTTCACATGCGATTCGGCAAAGTGAATGCGCTTCAAGGGGTCAGTCTCAAGATTCAAAAAGGGGAGATCCATTCCATCATCGGCCCCAACGGGGCCGGCAAAACGGTGATGCTCAACTGCATCAACGGGCTCTACCGGCCTCAGGAAGGAGAAATTTTCTACAAGGGTGAGCGCATCAATCATCTCAGACCCCACCGGCGGGCCAAACTCGGGATGGCCCGAACCTTTCAGAAGGTGGAGGTGTTCGGCGGCCTGAGCGTACTCGACAACATTCGGCTGGGCCGCCATCTTCACTTCAAATCGGGCATCCTGAGCGGTGCGGTCTATGCCGGCAAGACCTCCCGGGAAGAGGTCGAACACCGGGAATTCATCGAGTCTCAGATCATCGACCTGCTGGAGATCGAGCACATTCGGCACCAGCCGGTGGGGATGCTGCCCTATGGGCTGCAGAAACGGGTGGAGCTGGGTCGGGCCCTGGCCCTGGAACCGGAGCTGCTGATTCTGGATGAACCCCTGGCCGGCCTCAACCTGGAGGAGGTGGAGGACATGGCCCGGTTCATCATCGATGTCAATGAGGAGCCCCGGTGGAAGGTCACCTGCCTGCTGGTGGAGCACGACATGGGGGTGGTCATGGACCTGTCGGCCCGGATTTTCGTGCTCAATTTCGGCAACATGATCGTGGACGGCGCCCCCGGCGAGGTCCAGGCCCATCCCGAGGTGATCAAGGCCTACCTGGGCGAGGAGGATCTTTACGCCACCCGCCGATAAACCGGCCCGCAGCATAAACCAGTGACGATCAGGAGCGAACGGATGTGACATGGAGATTACCAAGGATCTGACCATACCCAAGCTGTTTTACGCCCAGGCCGAACGATTCGGAAAAGGCCGGGTGGCCATGCGGGAGAAGGAATTCGGCATCTGGCGGCCCATCACCTGGCAGGATTATCTCGACAATGTCAAGGCCATCGCCCTCGGTCTGGTGCGGCTGGGGCTGGAGCCGGGAGACAAGGTCTCCATCATCGGGGTGAACCGGCCCGAGGGGCTTTTCGCAGAAATGGCCGTGCTCTGCGCCGGCGGGGTGGGGGTGTGGCTGTTCCAGGAGAGCCTCATGGAGGAGGTCCGGTACATCATCGACCACTCCGACACCAAGTTTTTTTTCGGCGAAGGCCAGGAGGAGGTGGACAAAGGGCTCTCCATTCTGGATGCCTGTCCCAAGCTGGAAAAGATCATCTGGGACGACCCCAAGGGGATGCGCAATTATACCCTCGACTCGCTCATGAGCCTGAGGGATGTGCGGGAACTGGGCCGGGAACTGGACCGGGAGCAGCCGGATTTTTTCAAGGAGCTGGTCCATCGGGGCACGGGCGAGGATACGGCCCTGCTGTTTTACACCTCGGGCACCACCTCGCTTCCCAAGGGGGTGCTTCTGACCCACTTCAACATGCTTTCCATGGGCAAAAACCTGATGGCGGTGGACCCCTGCGAACCCACCGACGACTATGTCTCCTACCTGCCCTTTGCCTGGATCGGGGAGCAGATGATGTCCATCTCCTGCGGTCTGCAGATCGGTTACACCCTCAATTTTCCCGAGGACCCGGAGACCGCCCAGGAGAATATTCGGGAGATCGGCCCCCACGTGATGTTCGCCCCGCCCCGAATGTACGAGCAGATGACCCGGTCGGTCCAGGTCAAGTATCTCGACGCCAGCTGGACCAAGCGCAAGGCCTATGAGATCGCCTCCAAGGTCGGCTACAGGCTGGCGAACATGCGGTTCAAAAAACAGCATATCCCATGGTACTGGAATATTTTGGGGTGGATCGCCTACTACGGGGTGCTTCGAAAGCTCAAGGACCACCTGGGGCTCGGGTGCGCAACGCCTATACCGGCGGGGCCGCCATGGGCCCCGACCATTTCCGGTTCTTTCACGCCCTGGGGGTCAACCTGAAGCAGATCTACGGCCAGACCGAAGTGGCCGGAATCGCGGTGGTTCACAGGACCGGAGACATCAAGTTCGATACGGTGGGGTTTCCGATACCCGAGACCGAGGTCGATATGACCGAAGACGGCGAAATCATCGTCAAAAGCCCTTCGGTGTTTCAGGGCTATTTCAAAAATCCCGAGGCCACGGAAAAGGCCCTGAAAGACGGTTGGCTCCATACCGACGACAAGGGCTTTATCGATGAAGACGGCCAGCTGGTGGTCTTCGACCGGTCCAAGGACGTGATGACCCTGAAAGACGGCCGCCCCTTCTCGCCCCAGTACCTGGAGACCCGGCTCAAATTCAGCCCCTATGTCCTGGAGTCCTGGGTCATCGGTCATGAGCGGGACTATATCACCGCCGTGATCTGCATCGACTATTCGGTGGTGGGCAACTGGGCCGACGAAAAGAAGCTGACCTACACCAGCTACCATGAGCTTTCCCAGAAACCGGAGGTCTGCGACCTGGTCCAAAAACAGATCATCCAGGCCAACGAAGACCTGCCGGAACCGGCCCGGGTGCGCCGGTTCGTCAACCTGTTCAAGGAATTCGATCCGGACGACGACGAGCTGACCCGCACCCGAAAGCTTCGCCGGGCCTTCGTGGAAAAACGATACAAACCGATTCTGGACGCGCTTTATTCCGACCGGGACAGCGTTCACCTGGACATGACCATCAACTATGAGGACGGTCGTCAGTCCCACGTCAAGACCGATCTTCAGATTCGAACCCTGGATGTCGCCGAAGATGACAAACCGGCCCCTGAAAGGAGTGACAACTGAATGGAACTTTTTCTTATGACCCTGACCACCGGGATCATGGTGGGCGGTATCTACGCCCTGGTCGCCTTGGGATGGGTGTTGATCTACAAGTGTTCCGGGGTGCTCAACCTGGCCATGGGCGAGATGACCCTGATCGGGGCCTATGTGTCCCTCAGCTTCTACCAGGCGGGGGTTCCGTTTATTCTGTCGCTCCTCTTTTCGGTGATCATCGGGCTCATCCTCGGCATTCTCACCGAGCGGATCTTTCTGGACCGTCTGATCGGCGAACCGGTGCTGACGGTGATCATGGTCACGGTGGGCCTCTCCTTTTTCTTTCGGGGAACGGTGGAGTTCATCTGGGGCACCGACACCAAGGTCTTCAGCCCCCCGGTCTTTCCCATGGAGCCGATCATCATCGGGCCCCTGATCATCGGGCAGGTCTATCTCTGGAGCTTTATCGCGGCCATCGCCCTGCTGCTGATCTTCGTGGCCTTTTTCAAATACACCCGGTGGGGGCTGGCCATGCAGGCCACCGCCGACGACGAAATGGCGGCCCTCTCCCTGGGGGTTAGCGCCCGGTTCGTCTACGCGGCCTCCTGGGCCATCGCCTTCATGGCCGCCGGGGTGGGGGGGACCCTCCTCGGAAATATCAACGGGCTCAATATTTCGGTCGGTTACCTGGGGCTGCTGGTGCTCCCGGCCGTGGTGCTGGGCGGGCTCAACTCGGTGCCCGGGGCCATCGCCGGCGGGATCATCATCGGGGTCCTGCAGAACCTCTCCGGGGCCTACCTGGATCGGTATTTTCCAGGCGGCGTCAAGGAGATCGTCCCCTTTGTTTTCATGGTCATTTTCCTCCTCTTCAAGCCCTACGGCCTCTGGGGATGGGAAAGAATCGAACGGGTTTAGCGGATACGGAGACCGGAAATGTCGACCAGATATCTACCATGCGGCGTCTATCACCAGGATTACCGGGCGGACCATACCCTGTGGCAGACCAATTTTGTTCGGGGAAAGATGATCCTCCTGTTTCTGTTTCTGTTTATCGGTATACCGCTGATGGCCGACGATTACTGACTCAGCGTCTTCAACCAGGTCGGTTACACCGTCCTGGGGGCCCTGGGGGTTCAGCTCCTGATCGGGTTCTGCGGGCAGGTGACCCTGGGCCACGCCGCCTTTCTGGCGGTGGGGGCCTACACCAGCACCCTGTTGATCCTCGAATTCCCCTGGCCCGGCTTCATGATGGACTGGGGGCTGGCCTATCCCTTGAGCATCCTGGCGGCGGCGGTGGTGGCCGGGTTCTGGTCGGTCCTGTTCGGCCTGCCCTCGGCCCGGGTCAAGGGGTTTTACCTGATCCTCACCACCATGGCGGCCCAGTTCATCACCGTGGATTTTATCATCACCCAGTATATCAGCCAGATCGGCGGGCGGGGCCAGGCATTTTCCCTGCCGCCGGGCACCATCAAGCTCGGTCCCTGGGTGATCGACAGCGATCTGGACGTCTATTATATGATGCTGGTGCTGACCATCCTCTGCGTGGTCGCGGTGGTCAACCTGCTTCGCTCCAGAGTGGGCCGGGCCTGGGTGGCCATTCGGGACAACGACATCTCCGCCGACGTCATGGGGATCAACGTCGTGGGGTATAAACTCCTCGCCTTTTTCGTGGCCGGGGTCATCGGCGGCATCGCCGGGGCCTTCTGGATCAGCAACCTGGCCGCCATCAGCCCCGAGCATTTTCCCTGGTTCTGGTCGCTCTGGCTGGTGGGGGTGATCCTGATCGGCGGGGTGGGGTCGATCCACGGGGCCATCTTCGGGTCGGTCTTCATGGTGGTGGTGATGGAGCTGCTTCAGCTCGGGATGATGCCCCTGGCGGCCACCTATCCCAAACTCCTCATGGATTTTCTGTTTATCAAGGAGGCCGCCTTCGGCCTGGCCATCTGCCTGTTCCTGATTTTCGAACCCAACGGGCTGGCCTACCGGTGGTGGCAGATGAAAAATTATTTCAATCTGTGGCCCTTCTCCTACTGATCGAATGCGGGGGAAGGTTTGAATAAGGCGGTATGACGGTTTACGTCAACGATCCATTGCACAACCATCGTGTTTATCAGAAAGGGGACTCAATGAAAAAACAGAGTACATGCAGACGGTACGGGTTCGGGGCGGTGATGCTCCTGGCGACCATCGGCCTCATTCTGGGGCTGAGCTTCAGCGCCTTTGGTGCGGAGGAGGTCAAGGTCGGGGCCCTCAACGACATGACCGGGGCCACCTCGGACGTGGGCAAGGACTACGCCCTGGGTCTCGCCGAGGCGATCCATTACGCCAACGCCAACGGCGGGGTCAACGGCAAACCGATCAAGCTTTACCAGTTCGACTACGGATACCGGGTCCCCGAGGCCCTCACCAAATACAAGCTTTTCAAGCGGCTGGGGACGGTGGCCGTGCTCGGGTGGGGCACCGGCGACACCGAGGCGCTCTCGCCCACGGTGACCAAGGACCGGATGCCCTATGTGTCGGCCTCTTACTCCGGCCATCTCACCGACCCCGAAAAGACCCCCTACAACCTCTTTTTTGCGGTGGACTACTCCAGCGGGGCCCGGGGCGCCATCACCGCCTGGTTCGATGAGAAATGGCCCGAACACCCCGACTACGGCAAGCGCAAACCCCGGTTTCTCTGCTCCTACATGTTCGCCTCGCCTTACTGCAGTGCGCCCATCAAGGCGATCAAGGATCAGGCCGAACTCCTCGGGTTCGATGTCGGCCCGGATCAGGATGTTTCTCTCTTCGCCATCGACACCAAGAGCCAGGTCCTGGGAATGAAAGACTTCGAGCCCGACGTGATCTGGCACGGCAACACCACCATGTCGGTGGCCGCCACCCTGCGGGACGCCTACTCCCTGGGTCTGAAGGCCGACCACCTCATCAATGTCTGGGGGTTTGACGAAAACCTGCCCCGGCTGGCCGGCAAGGCCGCCGAAGGGGCCATGGGGGTGGCGGTCTGCGCCTTTTACGGCGAGGACGTGCCGATGATGGACAAGGTGGTGGAATACGCCAAAAAATTCAACCCCGGGGTCGCTCAGGAAAAGCGGCTGATCCGGACCATTCAGGCCTGGGGGGACGTCCTGATTCTCTGGGAAGCCATGAAGCGGGCCGACAAGGCCGGAAAACTCGACGGAGAGGGAATCCTGAAGCAGGGATTCGAAACCATGGAGAATTTCGAAATCGGTCTGGGTGCGCCGCCGGTGACCTTTACCTCCGCGGATCACCGCCCCACCGGAGAGGTGAACATCTACGAATACCGGGGCGGGGCCTTCGCCCTGCTGAAACGGGTGGACCTTCCCGCCCGCTGGCCGGAAAAATGGGAAAAGGAATGGCTCGGGTGGTAGCACCGAAACGGCTTCACAGAGGGGAGGGTGCGTCTTGGCTGAGGCGGAATCGATCTTAAAGATCAACAACATCGAGGTCCGGTACCATGAGGTGATCCTGGTCATCAAGGGGGTCTCCATCGAGGTGCCCAAGGGCAAAATCGTGGCCCTGCTGGGGGCCAACGGGGCGGGCAAATCCACCACCCTGAAGGCGGTCTCGGGCCTTCTGAAGCATGAGGACGGGGAGGTGACCGACGGCGCCATCGAGTTCATGGGGGACCGTATCGACCGCATGGGCCCCG
>JAABSQ010000623.1 GCA_011390315.1 Desulfobacteraceae bacterium | reverse complement strand
AGGTCATCGAGGGGCGGCGGGTGTTCGAGCACCTCACCGTGGAGGAGAACCTGAAGGTGGGGGCCCACCTGCGAAAAGGCGGCTCCATGAAAGAGGGGCTGGAGATGGTCTACCACTACTTTCCCCGGCTTCGGGACAAACGCACCGAAACCGCCGGCTTCATCAGCGGCGGGGAGCAGCAGATGACCGTGGTCGGCCGGGCCCTGATGACCAGCCCCGAGCTGATCCTTCTGGACGAGCCCTCCATGGGCCTGGCCCCGCTGTTGATTCACGAGATCTTCAACATCATCACCCGGCTCAACCGGGAGGAGGGGATCTCCATTCTTCTGGTGGAGCAGAACGCCAAGCTGGCCCTGAATGTGGCCCCCTACGCCTATGTCATGGAAAACGGCCGCATCGTCATGGACGACACCGCCGAAAAACTTCGGGACAACCCCGACATCAAGGATTTCTATCTCGGGTTGACCGATGTAGGGGGCCGCAAAAACTTCAGGGATGTCAAACACTACAAACGGCGAAAGCGATGGCTCACCTGACCCCAACCTACAAGAAAAGGGGAGAACAAAGATGAAACGGATCATGATCGGCTGTCTGGCAGGTGTATCGGCAATCTTTTTTATAAGCTGCGCCGCGATGGGTCCTCCGGAACCGACCCGGGCCAATTTTCAACCCCCGACCATCTCTCTGAGCCATGCGGAGGTGGCCCACTACTGGGGATGGTGGTATTTCGCAAAAACGGTGGCGCCCACCAAGGGAGACCCGGGCGACTACGGGGCGCCCCTGGATCTGGCCTTTGTCTTTGATATCGAAAACCCCAACGAATATCCGGTGCGGTTGGAAAGCTTCAAGTTCACCGTGGCCTTCGAGGAGTTCGACCTCAACACCGTAAGCGCCATGGAGACCCAGTGGATACCCCCCGGCAAAACCAACCAGGTGCGGGTCCACGCCATGTTCGACGCCCGGCAGTCGCTTCTGAGTCTGATGGTGACCGGCGGGTTCAAGCTTCAGGAAAAAGGCGTCTCGGTCTGGGACCAGCTTCAGACCTGGTGGGTCGAGGCCCCGGAATTCGGTTTTCCGGTCCACGTCAAGGAAGGGGCCGCCGTTTTTTCGGCGGACGGGGTCTCCGAGGTGGTTCCTTTCACATCCACCTATCCCGAATAATCCCCCGCTTCAGAGATTCCGCTTTCAAAGCCCTTTGCTTCGGCGAAGGGCTTTTCCCGGTCGGCCAGACCGGCCTAAAAAAGGCCATGGTATCCGACCCCCCGCACCCTGGAAATGGATCACTCGGGGCCTTCGCTTCGAAGCGGTCCATACCGTGAGCTCCCGGCAGGTGAGCATGATCCCGAACGGAAGCCCGATCGACGTGGTGAGAAAGAAAAAAGGGGTTTCCTGAAAGGCTATTCCTCAAACAGGTCCGAGAGCTCCTTGACCGAGGTCTTCAAAGAGGCGATCATCCGGTTCATGTCGTCGATGTCGTCCCGGTGGGCGTCGGCGATGCCGAGGCTGCGGGCCAGGGCGTCGGTGACCTCCTGAATCGCCTCGCGAATGGCGCCGAGCCGATCCTGAATCTCCTCGGCGGTCTGTTTGGTGTCCCGGGCCAGTCGGGTCATTTCCTGGGCCACCACCGCGAAACCGAGCCCTTCGCCGCCGGCCCGGGCCGCTTCCACCGACCCGTTGACGCTCAGGATATGGCTCTGCTGGGAGATTCGGTAGACCCGGTCCAGGATCTGGTCGGTGGTGTCCACCTTTTCGGAGGCCCGGCCCGAAGCCTTCTGAATTCGGCCGATGATGGACCGGAATTTCTCATCCACCTGCCGGGTCTTGTCCACCAGCCGGTCGATGTGGGAGAAGAGGTCCTCGGAGGTCTTTCGAAACAATCGGTGCTGCTGGTATTCTTTGATCCAGGTGGCCAGGATCTTGGCCGAGAGCCGGGCCAGGGGTTTGGAGAGGGCCAGTTCGCCGGTGATCCCGAAGGCGCCGGCCCGGACCCCGTCGATCTCGATGGGGCAGCTGTAGCCCTCCTTGACCAGGGGATTTTGGGCCGCTTCTTCGGCGGTGGCGGCGTATTCATCGGCTTCTCCCCGAAGAATCTTGACGGCCCCGGCGTGGGTATCCC
This sequence comes from Desulfobacteraceae bacterium, assembly GCA_011390315.1. Taxonomy (GTDB): domain Bacteria; phylum Desulfobacterota; class Desulfobacteria; order Desulfobacterales; family Desulfococcaceae; genus JAABSQ01. Next base: position 3,980 of record JAABSQ010000623.1, on the reverse strand, counting down.
CGATTCTTTCGGTCTCCACCGCCTTGATGATCACCCCGTCCCGGTCGCAGATGATTACCGGAAACCGGGTCTCCCGCCAGATGAACCGCATCAGTTTTTCGGAAAGGAAGGAGAAGAGATCCGTGTGGGATAAATGCAAGCTGTTCACCGACTGAACGGCCCCTGATATGAAAACGGGGGAGCATGGGGCCGACTCCCCCCTTTCAAACTAGTTGACCGTGTCTTTGAGTTCCTTGCCCGGTTTGAATTTCGGCACATTCTTGGCCGGGATGGTCATTTCGGCGCCGGTCTGGGGGTTGCGGCCTTTGCGTTCTTTCTGCTCGTCCACATAGAACCGACCGAAACCGGTCAGTTGAATGTCTTTGCCGGCCCCGAGGGTCTGTTTGATGATCTTGAGCAGCCCGTCGACGGCGCCTCCGGCGTCTTTCTTGGAAAGCTCGGTCTCTTTGGCCAACGCCTCGATCAGTTCGGATTTGTTCATCTGTTCCTCCTTTTTAGAGTTTGTGGTCTGACTGAAATCAAGAGACGACCCTTTTGAATCATCTCCCTGCCGGATGTCTCCTCAGACCCCGGCCTACCTAATAATTCTCCATCCGATGATACCGCCCTCCCTTCTACCTTATAAGAAAGGCGGTGTGCAACCAAAAAAAAGGGCCGGGCCTTTCCGAGGCCGGCCCCTCACTGCTGCGTGACGTCCGCCGCAAGTCTCCTCATATCCGACTTGCCGCCGGTTGTCAAACCATGACGCACATTTTTCCGGGAGGTACGTTTTCCGACACCGACCGGTTTCAGCGGAATCGAGTGGGGTGGGACGGCGCATCCTTGCCGCCGTCCACCATTCGGCGCATTCGGTCCCGCTCCGCCTTGAGCCTGCGCAGTCGGTCCTTCAATTCCTCGCGGTCCGCGTACGGGGCCGCCGCAATCTCTTGTTCCAGGGCTTCCACCTCCCGAATCAGGCGGTAGAGTTCCCGGGCGATCAATTGAATGGACATGAAAATGCACCCTTCCGACCGGGTTTGCGGATTACGGCTTTCGCTTGTCCTTGAAGATGTTGTTGGAGATGACGATCTTCTGAATCTCCGAGGTCCCCTCGTAGATGGTGAAGACCCGGGCGTCCCGATAGAACCGCTCCACCGGATAATCCTTGGTGAACCCGTACCCGCCGTGAAGCTGAAGGCACCGGCCGGTGATCCGGTTGACCATCTCCGAGGCGAAGAGCTTGGCCATGGAGGCCTGCATGGTGTAGCGGTCTCCCCGGTCCTTCATGGCGGCGGCCGAAAACATCAGCTGCCGGGCCGCCTCGATTTCAGTGGCCATTTCGGCCACGGCCCAGCGGATGCCCTGGTATTTGGAGACCTTCTGGCCGAACTGGTCCCGTTTTTTGGTGTACTTGACCGCGGCGTCCAAAGCCGCTTGGGCCACCCCCACCGACTGGGCCGCGATCCCGATGCGGCCGCCGTCCAGGCCGGTCATGGCGATCTTGAAGCCGTCGCCTTCCTTGCCCAGGATGTTTTCGGCCGGCACCTTGCAGTTGTCGAAGATCAGGTCGGTGGTGTCCGAAGCCCGCAGGCCCATCTTGTCTTCGATATGGCCCACCGTCAGGCCGGGGGAACCCGAATCCACCAGAAAGGCGCTGATCCCCTTGTGGCGGGCCTCCTCGTCGGTCTTGGCGGTGACGATCACCATGCCGCAGTTCTTGCCGGTTGTGATGAACCGCTTGGTGCCGTTGAGGATGTAATGGTCGCCTTCCCGGACCGCGGTGGTGGACTGGGAAACCGGGTCGGAGCCGGCATGGGGCTCGGTCAGGGCGAAGGCCCCGATGATTTCGGCATCCGTGAGCCGGGGAAGGTATTTTTTCTTCTGAGCGTCGTTGCCGAATTTGACGATGCTTTCACACACGATGGAGTTGTGTACCGACATCACCACCGCCGTGGATGCGCAGGAATAGGCGATTTCGGACAGGGCCAGCACGTAGCTCACCGTATCCGCCCCTTCGCCGCCGTACTCCACCGGCACCATCATCCCCATGAGGCCCAGTTCGCCCATCTGTTTAAGGTTCTCGGCCGGGAATTCCTTGGTCTGGTCCCGCTCCGCGGCGGTGGTCGCCACCACCTTCCGCGAAAACTCCCGGACCATGCTCTGAATCATCAGTTGTTCATCGGTTAGTTTATAAAAAGACATAAATCATTCTCCAGGTTGTCCGCATTCGGTTTTGTCCTCTCCCTGCTTCCCTGACCGGCCCCTCGTCCTATCCGTCTATCGGGAGCAGATCTATGGGGAGCAGATCTATGGGGAGTAGATTTAAGGGGAGTAGATCACCACCAGAAGCTCCGCGGCCTCATCCCCGATGTTCCGCAGCTGGTGCTTGATGCCGGCGTTGAAATGAAGGGATTCGCCCGCCTTGAGGGTATTGACGTGATCGCCGACGATGACCTCCACCTTGCCGGACAGCACATAGTTGAACTCTTCCCCTTCGTGCTGGTATCCCACCCCGGTGTGTTCCTGCCGGGGCTCGATGGAGACCCGAAAGGCCTTCAGGTGTTTGTTTTCGGCGCCCGGGGTCAGGGTTTCATAGGCATACTCCTTGGTCCGTTTGGTGTACTCGCTCACCCGGGTCTGCATGGCGGTCTCCTGCTCCCGCAGAAAAAAACCGGAATCGATCTCCAGGGCCCGGGCGATCTGAAGAAGCGCCCCCACCGGGGGCCGTTCTTCCCCGGCCTCCACCGCCTTGAGATAGTCGGTGGAATACCCGGTTTCATTGGCGATCTGTTCCAGGGTAAAGCTCTTGTCCAGCCGGATTTTCTTGATCTTTTTTCCCACCGGCGTCATTTTGTCGGACTTTTTCGCTGGCATGGGTCCTCCTTATGAATAGTCGTAAAATCCCCGACCCGTCTTTCGGCCGAGCCAGCCGGCTTCCACATACTTGCGAAGCAGGGGGCAGGGGCGGTATTTGGAATCCTTGAACCCGTCGTGCAGGGTCTCCATGATGGCCAGACAGGTATCCAGCCCGATCAGGTCGGCCAGGGCCAGGGGGCCCATGGGATGGTTCATCCCCAGCTTCATGACGGTATCGATGTCTTCGGGTTTGCCCACCCCGTGAAACAGGCAGTAGACCGCCTCATTGATCATGGGCAGCAGAATCCGGTTGGCGATAAACCCGGGATAGTCGTTGGCCTCGGCCGGGGTCTTGCCGAATTTTTCAGACAGGTTCCAGGTGGTGTCGAAGGTCTCGTCCGATGTGGCCAGGCCCCGAATCACCTCCACCAGTTTCATCACCGGCACCGGGTTCATGAAATGCATGCCGATCACCTTGTCGGGCCGCCCGGTCCGGGCCCCGATCCGTCCGATGGGAATCGAAGAGGTGTTGGTGGCCAGAATCACCTCGGGCCGGCAGATCTCGTCCAGGTCCTTGAAGATCTTGAACTTGAGGTCCTCCCGCTCCACCGCCGCCTCCACCACGAAGTCGGCGTCGGCCATGTCCTTGATATCGGTGCTGGTTCGAATCCGGCCCAGGACCGCGTCCTTTTCATCGGCGGTCAGTTTGCCCTTGTCCACGCCCTTGGTCAGCAGCTTGGTGATGTTGGCGAGGCCCTTTTGAACGAACTCCTCCTGGATGTCGTTCATGATCACGTTCAAACCGCTCACGGCCGCCACCTGTGCGATGCCGTTTCCCATCTGTCCTGCGCCGATGACGCCGAAAGTCTTGATATCCATATCCGCTCCTTTTTCCGTATTCAGATCTCGATTATCGTTTCACGATCAGGGCCACCGCTTCACCGCCGCCGAGGCAGAGGGAGGCCAGGCCGATCTTCTTGTCGCTTCGAATCATTTCATGGATCAGGGTGACCAGCACCCGGCATCCGCTGGCGCCGATGGGATGGCCCAGGGCAACCGACCCGCCGTTGATGTTGACCCGGGACGGATTCAGGTCGAGCTCCTTGAGAATGGCCACGGTCGTTCCGCTGAAGGCCTCGTTGATC
>JAABSQ010000622.1 GCA_011390315.1 Desulfobacteraceae bacterium | reverse complement strand
ACGAATCCCGGCAGAATCTCATAGAGGTCGAACCACCCGCCCTCGATCTGTTTCCAGACAATCACCGTGACGGCCCCAGAAATGCGCAGAATGATTCGACGTCCAACACATCCGGGGAAAATAATAAAAGAAAACGATCTCGTACCTTTATCCGTGACCATTAAGGATATGGCTGAATTGCTCGGAGTTTCGAGAAAAACATTATCTAAAGCGCCACATTTTGGTTGATGTGGAAGGAAAAATAATCGGTTCTGCGGTGTATGAGGCTGACATTTAAGAAAAGGGGGGCTGCACACTTGTTTTTCCGTCTTGACTTTGAGCAGAAGACGTCGTTCAATGAATCAGGGCTTCGGTTAAACCGTGCTTTGAAAATTTTTCCTGATGTGAACAACCCAATACAATGACAGAGAATTGAGAAACAAAAATAGACAAATTGATAGCGTGATGTCCTTGGATATAAAAACAATACTTGAAGAATGTAAGAAGATACTACAAGCCCACTATGGCCCAAAATTTCAAGGTCTGTTTCTATATGGTTCTATGGCACGGGGTCAAGAAATAGAATCCAGCGACATAGACCTATTTATTCTTTTATCAAAACCATTCGATTATTTTAAAGAAATGAGGCAAGTGATCGAGCTTCTTTATCCGGTTCAACTGAAATCGGAACACCTGATTTCAGCAAAACCCGCAGCCATAGACGAATTCGAATCGGGAAAATTCCATCTTTACCGAACCGCAAAGCAGGAAGGGATCGCCGCGTGAGCCACAGGGATTATTCTGCTGAGATTCAGGCAAATTTGCAAAGAGCAGGAAAAGCGATTCGGGCGGCAGAAAAATTGTTATCCGATGAGTACTTCGATTTTGTCGCTTCAAGGGCGTATTATGCCGCGTTTTATGCAGCAACTGCCTTGCTGTTGAAAGAAGGCTTGGAATTCAGGAAACATAGTGGTGTAATTGCTGTAATTCACAAACATTTTTATCAAAACTGGAAAATTGGAAAAACAATTTGGCAAAGACCTGAATATGAACTTCGGGCACCGGCAACCCCATCCATAAGGACGGCATGCGGAGCATTAGGCCATGAAAGACGTTTATCATAATTTCGCCGACCGCTACGACTGGATGGCGCTGAAAAGCCCGTCCCGGACCGCCTTTTTCAAGAACCGGTTCCAGGCGCACCGGACCGCCATGCTCCTCGACTGCGCCTGCGGCACCGGCAGAGACCTGAAACTGTTCAAGGATTTCGGGCTCGATGTCGAAGGCAGCGACCTCTCCCCCGCCATGCTCGACCGGGCCCGGAAGACCCTCTCCGCCGCCGGCTTCACCGTACCCCTGCACCAGATCGATTTCCGCAACCTCCACGACCATTTTCCGCCCCGTTTCGATGCGGTCGTCTGCCTCACCAGCGCCCTGCTCGAAGTCCTGGACGACACCGACGCTCTTCACGCCTTGCAGAGCATGCACCGGGTGCTCAAACCCGGCGGCATACTCATCTTCGACCAAGGGATGTCGGATGCCATGATTCATGACAAGCCCAAAGTCGATCCCCTCCTGAACACCCGGGACCACTCCCGCCTCTTCGTCATGGACTACGACCCGGACGTGATGACCATCCGGATCTGTGATTTCATCCACACCGAAACCGACCGCGACTTCCAGACCTTCACCGTCCGTCTCCGCATTCGCCTGCTGGACGACTGGAAAGAGCTCCTGGCCCGGGCCGGCTTCCAAAAGGTCGATTTTTTCGGCAGCTGGGAGGAAGAACCCTACGACAAGCAGACCAGCAGGCGGCTGATTGCGGTGGCGTACAAATAAACTCGCCTCCTAAAAGCTGAATCAAAAAAATCAACTCGGCTCACCGAAGCTGCTTCCCTTTCGGTTGCAGCGCCAGAATTACGGCATCGCCCTGACGCCGAAAAGTCCCCTCGAGACCACGAATTCGCCATGGCCGCGATCGTTTTTAAATTTGATCGAATCCTCTCGTGATTTCCCTCGAAGGCGCCTTGTCCAGCAGGCTCACGATGACAATGGCCAGAGAGCAGAGAACGAATCCCGGCAGAATCTCATAGAGGTCGAACCACCCGCCCTCGATCTGTTTCCAGACAATCACCGTGACGGCCCCCAGGATCATCCCCACCAGAGCGCCGTTTCGGGTCATGCGCTTCCAGAACAGCGAAAAAAGAACCACCGGGCCGAATGCCGCGCCGAACCCGCCCCAGGCATAGGCCACCAGACCCAGCACCTTGCTCTCGGGATCATTCGCCAAAAGGATGGCAATCACCGCGATCACGAGCACCGAAATCCGCCCCACCCAGACCAGTTCTTTCTGGGTGGCTTGCCTACGAAAAATCTGTTTATAGAAATCCTCCGCAATGGCGCTGGAACAGACCAGCAGCTGAGAATCGATGGTGCTCATGATCGCCGCCAGTATGGCCGCCAGCAAAAACCCCGCCACCCACGGATTGAACAATGCCTGGGTCAGCCCGATAAAAACCGTCTCGGAATTTTCAAGCGGTGCATCGGCAAAATAGGCGATCCCGAGAAACCCGGTAAAAATCGCCCCGAACATGGACAGCACCATCCAGGTCATCCCCACCAACTGCGCTTTGGGAACCTCCGATGGGAGTTTCACCGACATGAAGCGGGCAAGGATGTGCGGCTGACCGAAATATCCGAGGCCCCAGACCATCAGGGAAACGATTCCCATCAAGGTCATGCCTGAAAAAATGTCCACATACTCCATATTCATGGTAGCGATCTTGTTTACCGCCACATCCCATCCGCCTACCCTTCCCACCACGATCATCGGAACAGTGATCAGGGCCAGAAACATCATGATCCCCTGAAAAAAATCGGTCCAGCAGACGGCCATGTAGCCGCCCAGGAAAGTATAGGAGACGATCACGACGGCGCCCACCCACAACGCCGCCTGATAATCGAGTCCGAAAGTGGTCTCGAAAAGAATGGCGCCGCCCACCATGCCGGCGGAGGTATAGATGGTGAAAAAGATCAGAATGACGACGGCCGAGGTCACCCTCAAAATACGGGATTTATCTTCAAAACGGTTTTCCAGGTAATCCGGAAGCGTAATGGAATCATTGGCGAATTCGGTGTAGATGCGAAGCCGCTTGGCCACGAACTGCCAGTTGAGATAGGCCCCCATCACCAGTCCGATCCCGATCCAGACGTTGTTCATCCCGCCTGCGTACATGGCGCCGGGAAGCCCCAAAAGAAGCCAGCCGCTCATATCCGATGCCCCCGCGCTCAGCGCTGCGACCGCTCCGCCCAACTGGCGGCCTCCCAGGACATAGTCGGAGAGGTTCTTGGTGCGAAGATAAAAAATCATACCGATAGTGAGCATGCCCACCAGGTATAAAACAAAGGAAAGAATGGTGGGTGTGCTCATGGTCTTTTTCTCCTTTCATTAAAAAAATTGAGAATGGAAAGAGCGATGACCAAAAGCTGGGGCGCCAGCAGCCAGAACCAGGTGGCCGCGGTTAAAGACGGGTGTTCCATGATTGACCTCCTTGCCGAAAAAAAGCGGGTGATCGGTTTGTTCTGTTTGTCGGTGGACACATATTTCCCTTTGCCAGGGCAGGGGTCAAAACGATTCCGCAATCACCCCGCCAAGATCCCGATCCATCTGTTTTCGCTGCCGCAGCCGGTCCACGGTGGTCAGTTCGTCTTTCATCCTCGGAAAAGAACAGACCACTTCGCCGGCCTCGGACACCTCGGTCTCCCCGCCCAGGTCGAGCACCAGCGTGTGAAGCCAACGCGCCACCGTTTCCTTTTCCAGTTGCTCCTCGGGTGCGTCCCGGTTGACCGCAGCAAACACCTGATCAATGGTCATGGGCCTGCCCTGAAAGCTGAAAATCGCTCGGTACAGCCGCTTGCGGATATTCTCCTCATGCCGCCGCCGGTTGTTCCGCAGGATGGCCGGGTACCGCAGCAGGGGCGCCAGAAAAAAGATCAGGGAAAACACCAGGGGCATCCAGCCGAGCGCCGTCACCAGTCCGAACACCGCATCGCGGGAAACGGCATCGGCGCCAATCGCCCGCAGGACCTCCGGATACTGAAAAAGCACCACCGTCGCAAATACCAGATTGAAGCCGTTCATGCCGGCGATCAGCAGATTGCGTCCGGCTGAGTTTCCGGTCCATTCATGCACCGGCTCATATTCATCCCAGTACCAGATCACCCGGCCGCCCGCCGCCTCTCCAACCCCCCGCAGGACCTGATCGAACTCGCCGTAGATGACCCCCTCTTCCTCCGTAACCTCGACCTCGCCCTGAAACCGCACCAGGCAGTCGGTAAAAAAGGCCCGGGCCTCGGACAGGGTCCACCCGGCCAAGGCCATCAGTTCGGCGGTGGTGAGGATCCCCTTCTGCTCCTGCAGATAGGCGGCAACCTCTTTTTCATTGTTGAGCGGATCGAGGTTGACCCGGGGCGGGCCGAACACGAAATCGTACACCGAGGCGATGAACCCTTTTTTGTTCTCGTTCAGGAGGGCCGATTTCGACTTGAACTTCCGGAAGCGATATCCGAGGCTGTCGGTGGAATAGCCGATATCCCCGGTAATGGTCCCCCAATGAAAAATCGCCAGAAAACTCCGGCCCATCCGCGAGAAGGTCTTCCCGATCAAGTCCCCCCCACGGTCGCCCTGCTTCCCGAAGACCGCCGCGATCAGAACCGCAAACAGGATCACCACGAAGATGACGAAATAGACGGCCAGGACCAGCGCAATCCAGATCTTGAAGAGCACGGTGAACACCCGCCAGAGCCATTCCCCGGCAGCCTTTAAAATTTCCCCCGGAGTCTTCCTGCCCCGCCGCCGGGGCCGCTTGCCGAAATCGTAAATCAGGTCCCCGTTTTCCGTGACCTGTAATCGGCAGACATATTTTTCCAGAAGAATTTCCAGCGCGTCCCGGGCCGCATCCAGGGAAAGTCCGGTAATGGCCGCCGCTTCCGTTCGGGTGAAATGGCCCTCTCCATCAAGAATCTTCTTTTCGATAATGGCAGCTGCATCGGTCATGGCTTACCCCTTCTTCATGTTTTGGACGAACGGCCATCAATCGTCGTTTTCGTTCATGTCCTGAACCGGAAATGCACGCGCCTCCCGGGCCGGATCCCCGGCCACATGCGGTATCATCTATCGAAAATCGGTACGGTTTTTCGGTGGTCCATTATCTCTACTTACACACAGCAGCCTTGGGGTTGTCAATATGGCAAAGGCGATCCATGTCAAACCATCAGCGCACGACCGGAACGGGCTTGGATTATCAGCGCATACCATGGATTCAGGTTGAGAAAATAGCTGACATATGGTTCTATTCACCTGGAAGTGAATCTGTATCTGTCTGCTGGAAATCACCCAAGCGGGATGACATCAGAAGGCGAAACAGGTATTATCCGATTCGAAGAACCCGATAATTCAATTAGACAATGATGGACTGATAAAATGTTAAAAAACAAAAGAATTCGGGATAAATTGCTCATCAGCTACAGCCTGGTCCTGATCCTTTCGATTTCCCTCGGCAGCCTATCCATCTATTTTTTCGTGCGGACAAAATTGACCTCCGCCCTGGAAAGCGAACTGAACAACACGACGCAAGCCATTTTGAATCTGGTTCGAACCTCCGTTGCCGTTTCGATAAAAAATTATCTGCGTGCCGTCGCCGAAAAAAATATGGAAACCATACACTACTTTTATGAGCAGCAGCAGAAAGGGTTTTTATCGGAACAGGAAGCCAAAAATTCGGTCACCCGATTACTCCTTGCCCAGACCATTGGCGATTCGGGATACATCTATTGCATGGACAGCATCGGCAATGTGATCGTTCATCCCCGAATCGCACTGCGCGGCGCCAACGTTGCCGATTTCGACTTCGTAAAACAGCAGTTGTCCGGAAAAAAAGGGTATCTGGAGTATGACTGGAAAAATCCGGATGAAACCACCGCTCGGCCGAAAGCCCTTTATATGCTGTATTTCGAACCCTGGGACTGGATTCTTTCGGCGACCAGCTATCGGAATGAATTCATGAGCCTGGTCAATGTGGAAGATTTCGAGAAAGGTGTGCTGGACCTGCGCTTCGGCAAAACCGGCTATTCCTTTGTGATTGACGGAAAGGGCAACGCCATCATCCATCCCAAAATACAGGGGGTCAACATCTTCTCCGAAGACGACTATCCCGATCAGTACCTGCGCGACATGCAGCGCCGGAAGTCCGGGAAAACGATCTACGCATGGAAGAACCCGGACGAACAGATGGCCAGAGATAAGCTGGTCATCTTCAACCATATCCCCGAATTCGACTGGATTGTCGGATCATCCAGTTATCTGGACGAATTTTATGCCCCGATGAACACGATCCGGTCGATGATCATAGCGACGGCTCTGGTGACCTTTCTGCTGGTGCTGCCGATCTCGGTGACGATCAGCACCTCCATCACTAGACCATTGAAAGGGCTGATGAAACATTTTGATCACATGGTTTCAGGGGATTTCTCCTCACGCATGGAACCGCAATCCAATGACGAGATCGGCCAGCTGGCCGTCTACTACAACCGGTTTGCCGATCGTATCGAAAACTATCGCAAGGATTTGCACCAGCAGATGGAGAAGCGGCGCCATACTGAAGAGGCACTGCGCGAGAGCGAGGCGCGTTACCGTTCGGTGATGGAAGCCGCCCCCGATCCGATTGTGGTTTACGATATGAAAGGTCTGGTGACCTATTTCAACCCGGCATTTACCCGTATTTTTGGATGGTCCCTCCACGAATGCCTTGGCCGAAAAATGGACCATTTCGTCCCCGAAGAGAACTGGGAGGAGACCCGTCGGATGATAGCGACCATGCTCGCCGGCGAAACCTTGTCCACCGTTCCCACACGCCGTTACACCAAAATGGGCGATATCGTGGAAGTCAGCATCAGCGGCGCAACCTTCCGCAACCGTATGGATGAGCTCGAGGGCAGCGTAATCATTCTCAGGGATGTCACCAAATCCCGCCGTCTCCAGCAGCAGGTGATGGAAATCGGGGATCAGGTCCGTCGACGCATCGGGCAGGATCTTCATGACGACCTGTGCCCCCACCTGATCGGCATCCATGGGCTGAACACCGTGCTGGCCGAAAATCTCAGCGAAGAATCGTCGGTGCAGGCTCCCCGGGCCGAAAAAATATCGGAACTGATCAATTCCGCCATCAGCAAGGCACGCACCCTTGCCCGCGGGCTCTGCCCCGTTCATCTTGCGGGCCACGGATTTATCGCCGCCCTGGAGGATATGGCCCGACAGACAGAGGCGGCTTTCAATGTCGCCTGTAAGTTTGAATGCGACGATGGAATTGTTTTGACGGATAATGCTGCGGCGACCCATCTGTACTACATCGCACAGGAGGCGGTCCAAAATGCGGTCAAACATGCCGATGCGGATATCATTTCCATTCGCTTGTACTGCACGCACAAAAGAATCCACCTGCAGATTGCGGATGACGGCAAGGGGCTGCCCGACCCGCCGGAATCCAGCGGGATCGGTCTGCAGATCATGCCGTTCCGCTCCAAAATGATCAACGCCGACTTTCGCATCGACAGCGACCCGAAAACAGGCACCGCCGTCCATGTTTTTTTTGAAAAATACAATACCATCCACCAATTAGACTGCGCTTCATGAAGAATAAACCGAAAAAAAAGATTCTCATCGTCGATGATCATCCCGTTTTTTGTCTGGGGATGAGCGAACTCATCAACAAGGCCGACGACTTGGTGGTATGCGGCAGCGAAGATTCGCACACCAAAGCCATTCAGGCGATCCTGAACCTGAAGCCCGATCTGGCCGTTGTCGACATCTCGCTGAAGGAGAGCAGCGGCATCGACCTGATCCAGGAAATCAGAAACCGGTTCCCGAAACTCCCCGTATTGGTCCTGTCCATGTATGACGAGTCTCTGTATGCCGAACGGGCACTGCTGGCCGGCGCCCGGGGGTATCTGATGAAGCAGGAGGCGATCCCGACAGTGGTGGAGGCGATTCACCAGGTTTTCGAAGGAAAGCTCTACGCGAGCGACACCGTAAAGGAAAAGGTGTTCAAACGCCTGGTGTCGCCGACAGTCTCGGATGACGGCTCCCCTTTAGATCTGCTGACCGCCCGAGAGCTTGAAGTCTTTCGCCTGATCGGGGAGGGGCTGTCAAGCCGCGAGATCGCCGGCAGAATGAACGTGAGCATCAAGACCGTCGGCACCCACCGGGAACGGATCAAGGAAAAGCTCAACCTCAAGCATTACACCGAACTGGTCAAAGTGGCTGTACATACACTTAAGAACACCTTGAAATAAAATAGAATTGAAACTGACAAGCCGATTCCTTCCATC
>JAABSQ010000621.1 GCA_011390315.1 Desulfobacteraceae bacterium | reverse complement strand
GATTAGCCCATCTCAGATCTTTGCCCAAACGAAAATCGGTTCCCGCCCGATTGCTTTTCATCCATTCTTTTAATAAATTCCGCTCAGTATTTTAACAAAGACTAGTTTTTTTCTTTTACCTCAAATAACTGGCCTCGACTTGACACTTTCGAGTGGAGAATTCGAATCCAAGTCATACCGATTTACCTATAAAGAAAGGAAGGCCGTCCATGTCTTATCCCTCTGTCAATCACGATGTATTAAGCCCGGTCAAATTCCTGGTTCGCAGTGCCATGGTCTTTCCCGATAAGGAAGCCGTCATTTATGGCGACCAGCGCCGAACCTACCTTCAGTTTTATGAACGGGTCAACCGCCTGGCCAGCGCCCTGAAGAAAAGAGGCATCGGCAAGGGCGACAAAGTGGCCTTCATCTGTCCCAACATACCGCCCATGCTGGAGGCGCATTATGCGGTACCCATGATCGGAGCGGTCCTGGTGAGCATCAACATCCGCCTTTCAGCCAACGAGGTGGCCTACATTGTCAACCACAGCGAAGCCAAAGCATTGTTCGTCGACAACGAGTTCGCCGGTCTGGTCGCCGCAAGCCTGCCCGAGTTGAAAAAAGTGGGGTTCGTGGTCAACATCTGCGATATCAGTGCCGACAAGCCTTTGGACGGCCCGGATTACGAGGCGTTCCTGTCCGAAGGGGACCCCGATCCGGTCGAGATCGAGGTCAGCGACGAACGCCAGGTCGCCACCATCAACTACACCAGCGGCACCACGGGCCTGCCCAAGGGTGTCATGTACCACCATCGTGGGGCTTACTTGAACGCTATCGGCGAACAGATGGAGTTCGGTACAAACGCCCGAAGCGTTTACCTGTGGACACTTCCCATGTTTCACTGCAACGGCTGGTGCTTCACCTGGGGGATCACGGCCATGGGCGCCACCCACGTCTGCCTGCGCAAAGTCGTGCCGGAAGAGATCTTCAAAATCGTTGCGGAAGAAGGGGTCACCCACCTCTGTGCGGCGCCGACCATCCTGATCAGCATGTCTGCTTACGCCACCGAGCACAGCATCCAGCTGGAAAAGCCGCTCGAAATCATGACCGCCGGCGCACCGCCGGCGCCTACCGTCATTCAGAACATGGAGCACATTGGGGCCAATATTACCCAGACATACGGCCTGACCGAGGTCTTCGGTCCCCACAGCGTCTGCCAGTGGCAATCCAAATGGGACAGCCTCCCGGCCGACGAACGGGCCCAGCGCAAGGCCCGTCAGGGGGTTCCCTTCATTATCGCCCACTACATGGACGTGGTCGATCCCGAAACCATGGAACCGGTTTCCCGGGACGGAAAAACCATGGGCGAGGTCGTGATGCGCGGCAACAATGTGATGCTGGGCTATTACAATGATCCGGAAGCCACCGAGATCGCCTTCAAAGGGGACTGGTTTCACAGCGGGGATCTGGCGGTGATGCATCCGGACAACTACATTCAGATCATGGATCGTAAAAAGGATATCATCATCAGCGGCGGTGAGAACATTTCCACCGTGGAGGTTGAGAATGTTTTGTATAAACATCCGGATATCATGGAAGTTGCAGTAGTTCCGGTTCCAGACCCCAAATGGGGCGAGGTCCCGAAGGCCTTTGTGGTTACCAGACCGAATACCCGGCCGAGTGCCGAGGAAATCATCGCATTCTGCAAGGAACACCTGGCCCGCTTCAAAGCCCCGAAATATATCGAGTTCGGAGAACTGCCCAAAACCGCAACGGGCAAAATCCAGAAATTCAAGCTGCGGGAAAAAGAGTGGGCCGGCAGAAACCGGATGGTCAACTGAGGGTTTCACCGATTTAAAAGATTTCTTATTTCGACAAAGACAATTTAGTAATTGTCGCCACTTTACTTCAAGGAGGTAGAATATGGGTTTTCCCGTGTATCAACGCAAAGAGGGTGAGGAACAGCCGTTCTGGCCGCTGGGTCCTTTCAAAATAAGACTTCCCCTGGTCCATTACCGATGGGAATGGGTCGAGTTCGTCCAGGCCCTGATTCTGTTCGTCGTAAGCCTGGCCATGATTCCGCTTCTGGAAAAACATCTGGGCCTTCCCTATGAAGTCGCCCTGGCCTTCGTATTTATCTGCGGCATCGGTTTTATGCTGCCGGCGTTTGTCGGGGTCCCGATGGTTCCGGGATGGATCACGCCGGCCATCCCCGTGGTGGTGCTGTTCATCTCCCGGTTTCAACCGGGACCCGAGGCCATTCAGGCGCTGGTGGCGCTCCAGCTGATGGTGGCGGCGATCTTTCTTCTGCTGGGCATAACCAAGTTGAGCAGCAAGGTCGTCAAAAACGTACCGCCCTCTATTAAAGCCGGAATTCTGCTGGGCGCCGGAGTGGCCGCGTTTATGGGCGAGCTGAAAATGGGCGGGCGGATTGTGAATACGCCGATCTCCATCGGACTCGGCTCTCTGGTCTGCTTCTACATGCTGTTTTCCGTATCCTTCATAAAGCTCCGGGAAAGAAACGGCCTGGCAAAGCTCCTGGGCAAATACGGAATGGTGCCCGCCATGATTCTGGCGATCGTGGTCGGGATGCTGGTCAAAGAGTATCCGGTGCCGGATATTCGGTTCGGCATCACCATTCCCGCTTTTCAGGAGATGTGGAACTACCTGCCCTTCACCGTCGGATTTCCCGGACTGGATCTTTTCATCAAAGCGATTCCGACGGCCATCATCGCCTACATCATCGCCTTCGGCGACGTAATCGTCGGCACGGTTCTGGTCAACAGCGCCTCCGCCGAAGCCCGCCCGGATGAAAAGATCGACATCGACGTCGACCGGATTCACCTGATCACCGGGTTGCGGAATGTTCTTCACTCCTTTTTCGCCCCGTACCCCGGGCTGGCCGGGCCCATCTGGACGGCGGTGACGGCGACGGTCGCCGACCGCTATCGTCATGGGCGCAAGGCCATGGACTCCATCTTCAGCGGGAGCGGCACCTTCTGGGTGGCAGGATTCATCGCCCTGTTCATCCTGCCGCTGGTCAGTTTTTTCAAACCCTTTCTGCCCATCGGTCTGTCTCTGACACTGGTGGTGACCGGCTATCTGTGCATCATCACCGCCTTCAAGCAGATCGACAAACCGGCGGAACTGGGGGTGGCCGGCACCATGGCGATCGTTCTTGCCATGCACGGCGCCGCCTGGGGGCTCGGTTTGGGTATCGTTCTGCATATCCTGATGGAAAGAAATCTCTTTGCTTTTGTCACTGATACGGCGCCCGAGCCGATGTCGGCCGATTCAGGCTCCAAAGCGAGTTAGCCCCGCCCTCCGGTTGGGAGGCTTCTTCAATATGTCGTCTCAGTTTTGGATGAATCTTGCAGAAACAGCAAAAAAAGCAGCCCCTCGCATTGCTGCGAAGGGCTGCCGTCAATCCAATCCGATTTAAATCCTGATCAATTTAAAATAGGGTGGTCGGTTCCATCTCAACAACAGGTCGCTTGTAGGCGTCGCTGGTCAGTTCAAGACGAAACCTGGTTCTTCCTGTACCGGTAGCTTCGGTCTGGACGTTCCAAGAGATCACTTCACCCGGAGGCAGAGAGTCGATCTTGGCGAACTGGACTTTCTGCCCGTTCCCGGTCACCTCGGTGTCGCCTTCGCCGCTGACGAACTTCATCTCCGGTGGCAGGGTTCCATTGATGCTGACATTCATGTCCTCGGCGGAGCCCTGGTTCTTTACGCTGATCTCGTAGGTGGTGGTGTCCCCCACCTTCACCGGATCGGTGCGATCAATCACTTCCAGCCGCACCGCGGGAATGCCGAGGATATTGGTGGTGACTTCCCGGGATTTTTCCGCGGCGCAATAGGCCCTGGCGATGACTGTATTGGTGACCTCTCCGGGCTGTTCCGCATCGAAGCTGACGGAAAATTCTCTGGATTCACCCGCTTCCAATTTGCCGATCATGAACTGATTGCCGTCTCTTTCCATTTTCTGCCTGGAAACGCTCATGTTGTTCAGGATGTCCCCCGGATTCAGGGTCACCACGGTATCCAAGGCGGGCGCATCGCTCGTATTTTCGACCCGGACGTGATACTGAATCGGTCGTCCCAGGTAGTCTTCCCGGGGACCGTCGATGCTCACATCCAGTTCCGGTTTCATGATAACGATGGATCCGGTATCCGAATTGACTTCCAGTTTGCCGGTGGCCGCCGTTGCCCGACCCTCGTACCGAGCCTGTTCACCGGCGTTGATGGAGACGCGCCGCTCGACGGTTTCGCCGCTGTCGAGTTTTTCAACTGTCAGATTCACCTTGTCTTTATTTTTTTCGACTTTCAGAGCTTTGGGTAAATCTTCTTTAATGGTCGCCTTCCGGGTCGTTCCGGTACCCGAATTGGTCAGTTTATAGACCATGTAGATGTCGTCACAGGCATAGGCCCTGTCGATCGGATTTCCTTCAGCATTCACGATATTTCTTTCCAGCTCCAGTTCAGGCTTTACCACCTGGAATTCGTTGCACAGCGAGGGTTTGAAATCCACAACCAGACAGGATTTGGCGGTGCCCCTGTCTTGTGCGACACCGGAAACATCTATCTTTTTGGTCTCACCCGGCATCAGCGTTCCGATGGTCCACTTATTCTGACCTTCTTCGAGCTGAGTTTTCTGCTCACCCTGTTTCTGTCCCTGCTGTTGCTGAGACTGCTTGCTCTGAGTCAGATATCGGCCTTCCTCGTCCTTGCTTTTCTGCTGACCCTTCGACTGCTTCTGATCCTTCTTCTGCCCCTGGACTTTGGATCCTTCGACAGCGATGTTGTCGGATAGCATCTCTTTTATGGTGACTTCATGCACCGGGTAATCCGAGTCATTGCTGACCTGGAGTGTGTAATCATAGCTTTCACCGGCGCGTACCTGCTGCAGCCCCTCACGTTCCAGAACAATGGCGCCCTTTCCTTCCGGCGCCGGAAACGTCAGGGTGGAGATCATTCGGGCGCCTTCCCGGGATTCCTGCTGTCTCTCGGCGGTCTGACCCTTTCGCTTTTGCTGGCCGGCTGTTTCAGCAGGTTCTCTCCGCTCCTTTTGGGAAGCTTCGCCTTCTTTCACATAGCCTCTGGCCCTGCCGGCTTCAATTTCTTCGCCGCGCTCATTTTCCACCCGGTAATTTCGACTGATATATTGACGTGCTCTGCCTTCCCGAAAGGTCGGGAGTGCTTCCAGTTCTTCTTGAGTACCGGAATAGACGACGTAGTCATTTCCGGTTATACGAAGGTCCTCTAAAGGCACCAGGACCCGTTCATCGCCGATGCCCCAGAAACCGCCGACGGACAGGACGGCAAATACCCTTTCGTCCGGGGTGACGATCACATTGTCCACTTCACCGATTTCATCCCCGGTCCGGCCCCGAAGCTCCATTCCGACGATCCTCATCGCATCGCGCCGCTTGGCTTCGAACCTCTGGCGATCGGACATCTGATCACTCTGCGCAAAAGCGAACGGCAGGATAAGCATCAGGATAAACATGAAAACCAACGGTTGTACCCAAGTTTTTAACCTCATGATAAACTCCTTTCCTTTTTTAGTCGTATTCACATGCACACGACGCATATGATTCGTGACCCACAATAAAGAATTCAGGAAAAAGGACAATAAGGCCAATCGAGTATTAATTGTGAAAAAATACCCTACACGGTTTTCAAAAATTGAGTACCTTGAAGGAAAACAGGACAGGGGGCGAATACGCCCCCTGCCGTGAAGTGAGGATTGGTAAGGAATTTAGCTTTCTTCTGCAGCGTTGGTCAAATCAAACAAAAGATAATCTTCCGGATTGATGGGCAGCAGGTCCTGCTTGGAATCGGCCATTCGTTTCATAGCCTTTCGCAGGGCCGCCTCCACATTCACTTTGGGATCCGAGCGCTTGGTGACGCCGACCAGCATGACGATCCGCTGGGCATTG
>JAABSQ010000620.1 GCA_011390315.1 Desulfobacteraceae bacterium | reverse complement strand
GGGCATTGCGGGCTTCATCGCTCAACTGGCGGCATTCCTCCGTTGTAAACTCGTGCTTTCCCAGGTTGAGTCCGTAAATATCCAGGCCGGTTTCCGCTTCAAAGGCCTCCCGCAGTCGAGATATCAGATTGGCCGAACGGATTTTTCCGCGGCGATTCTCTTCCGGAATATCTCCCTCGCAGGAGGCCATGCCGATGCAGATGATATCCCGAAAATTGGCGGTAACGAAATCCTGAAAATTTTCGTTTCGAAACGGTGCAGTGAAGTTGGCGATATCGCCGACTTCGGCGATCTTCTGTTCACTCCCCCGAATCCAGTGGTATTTCTTTTCAATGACCACCAATTGGAATTCCCCTTTTCGGTTCTCCTGGTCCCGGGTTTCTATGGCCGGCATGACCGAAACGATGGATGAGACCTCCCGTTTGGAAGAGGCGGCATACAACTCCATGGGAATGACATACAAAGCGGTGCATCGGGCCTCGGGAACGGCATGATCCACTTTCTCGGGATGCTTTTCATGAATGTAAAGGCTCAGTTGTTCGTCGGTTTTCATGTGGATATTGGTGGGGTCCTCCATCATGGACAGCACCGCTGCGCTGATCGTCTCTTTTCCGCGAAGATCGGAGATGAAGGTATCCCGGATTTCTTCGGCCTGAACGGCGCGCAATTCATCATCGAAATGGCAGACCCGGCCGATTTCCATGGGAGAAAACAGATTGGCCACCTCCTGTCTGCGAGGATCTTTCAAGACCGCGCAGTAATCCTTTTCCGCCTCTCCCCGAACGATTTCCTGTTCATATTCCAGAAAATTGGTGAGCGCATCGATCAGGGAGCCGCGGTCCACCACCGCGGATTCAAATGTCGAAAGATCATTTTGGAAAATATCCTTGACCGCCATCCGCTCCGCTTGAATGATCATCTCCTGATGGTAGGCGTTTTCATCGGGATATCGCCACTGCCCCTCTTCATCGGAAATGGGTTCGCAATAGCGAATATCGGCCGCACGGGCCGGCAGCATCAAGCAGAAAGTCAATATTATTGCAGCTGTCCAT
>JAABSQ010000619.1 GCA_011390315.1 Desulfobacteraceae bacterium | reverse complement strand
CGGGGCTTCGGAGGTGGTGGTAGCGGCGCCCACCGGATCCATCCGCAGCGTGGAGCGAATTTCAAAACAGGTGGATCGGCTCTATTGCGCCAACATCCGCACCGGAGTGCGGTTCGCGGTGGCCGAAGCCTATGAAAACTGGTATGATGTGTCCGAGTCCGAGGTGATCGATCTGCTTCAAGAGATTCAGGCCGGGTGAGCCGGAACCGATGCCGGCGCCGGCGGTAGACGGTCACTGCCGCAATGATTTCTTTTCCTTTCCGGCCAAATAGGCTCCCCGCAGGGTGCCCGAAACCACCGGAAGCGACGCCGCCTCGGGGGGATGAAAACCGAATACCGTCTCCAGAAAACTGGTCACGATGCGATAGGTAACCCCCCACAGCATTTCCCGCTCGCCGTTTCTTTCAAACAGAAAACAGGGAAAATCCTCCACCGTCCGGTCAAGCTGCGCTTGAATGGACCGGGAGAACCGAACCCGATACCGGGCATAATGATCCGGGTTCAACAGATAGCTCAGGGGGATTCGAACCACCTTCTCCACCTCCCAGTTGGGAAAAAACCGTTTCTGGCGGCGGACCCACACCACCATGGGATAGATCACCCGCTGAAACAGATGAAGACGGGCCGGGGGCAAAGGACCCAGAAATCTTATGCCCATGGGGTTCAGCCGCATTTCCTCAAAGCCCTCCCGAAGACCGGTAGCCAGAAACAGGGGCATCCGCCGGGCCTGGACGGGATGACGGTTTCGCCATTCCGGCCAGTAGGGCCATCCCATCATGGAAATACCCGGCAGCGTCAGCAGGCGGGCCAGATACGGATCGATTCCGGGCGAGAGGCCGCCGCCGGGGCAGCAGAGATCTCCGGGCTGGCGAACTTTTCGGGACCGCTTGTTAAGGATCAGGCAGGGACCTTCTCCCCTCTTCCCACCGGCTCCGCATTCTTCCCCCAGCACCATCAGCACCGCCGACGGGGCGATTTCATCCTGAACCGCCGCGGAAAAAAACCGGTTGCGGCGGATCTCCGCGTGAAGCACCTGTGCTATATGGCGCTGAAGCGAATCACTCTGACCCAGTAATTTCGACATAAACTCCTTTCTTGCGGGTAGAGGCACCAGTTCAGGAAAATAACACATGACGACCTGATTGCAAGCATTCGGACCTTCGTGCCCCTTTTATCACCGAAGACGACGGACGCTTCCCTCGTCCGGCAGCAGTTTGGGTTGACAATTGCAACACCACAAGAGATTATGGGCGCATCTATTTTCGAAAGGGTTCGGCATGGCAGGTATTCATTCAGGACGACACATCATGAAAACAGGCCGGATTCTCCGATATGGCGCCTTTCAGCAGCTGACGGTGTGCATTTTGATGTTTCTGAGTCTATCCCATGCACCGGCATCGGCCTCGGATAATATTCGACTCGCCTCGATCTTCGCCTTTTCCGGTCCGGCCGCCGGCGACAACCGGTTGTCGGTCAGAGGGGTTCGGTTTGCGGTGCGCGAGATCAACCGAAGCGGCGGACTTCTCGGCAAAGGGGTGGAACTTGTCGAGTATGACAACCGGTCCACCCCCATCGGCGCCAAAATCGCCGCGGAGCAGGCGGTCACAGACGGGGTCATCGCCATCATCGGCTGCGCATGGTCCTCCCATTCCCTGGCGGCGGCCCGAGTGGCCCAGGCCCATGGGGTTCCCATGATCACCAATGTGTCCACCCATCCGGAGATTACCGCCATCGGGGATTTCATCTTTCGGGTCTGTTTTACCGATCCGTTTCAGGGATGGGTGCTGGCCAATTTTGCCATCCATCAACTCCGGGCCGAAAGCGGGGTGATTTTCAAAGATCTCACCAGCGATTTCAGCATGAGCCTGACCCGGGAAATTCGAAAGATATTTGAAGGATACGGGGGCGTGGTTCTGGATTAGGTCGCCTACAAATATCGGCAGGAGAGTTTTCGAGAACCGGTTCTCAAGGCGGCCGCTCACGACCCCGATGTCTATTTCTTTTCCGGCCATGACGAAAGCGCCCTGATTCTGAAGGAGGCCCATCGGCTCGGGATTCCGTTGCTGCCCCTCGGCAGCGACGGGTGGGGCTCTGAAAGTTTTTTCCGCATGAGCGGCACAAGTGTTCCCATCGGCTATTACTGTACCCATTGGGCCGAGGAGATCGATACCCCTATCTCTAAGGATTTCGTTCGGCGATACAAGCAAGCGGGCAGACCCATCTACCCCCAGGAGGCCCTGGGATACGATGCCGTCATGGTGCTGGCGGACGCGGTTCAAAGGGCCGGGTCCACCGATACAGGATGCATCTGTCAGGCATTGTCCCAAACCCGAAGCTTTCCCGGTGTGACCGGCGACATCACCTTCGACCCGCAGGGGGACCCCGTTAAACCCGCGGTAATGATTCGAATCGTCGATGGGCGGCAGGAAACCATACGGATTATCCATCCGGAAATGAACGCACCGCCATCGACCGGTTACGAAAACGAACAGCCATGAGGGGGATTTTCGTTTCAAGCCTCTGTCTTCAATGGGCGGGATCGGCCCGGTTGAACCGGTTGATTCAGGCCGTGTTGTGGCTCCTGGTCATGATCGGCAGCGCCGCAGCCTCGGAACCGATCACCCTGGCGCTGATCGTTGCGGAGACCGGCCTGGCGGTGGATGACGGCGCCCCCGCCCGAAAGGGCGCGGAAATCGCCCTGGCCGAGATCAACCAGGCCGGCGGGCTGCTCGGGGCCCCCCTTCGCATCATTCAACTGGACAACCGCAGCACCCCGCTGGGGGCCAAACGGGCCGCCGGACAGGCGGTGGACCTGGGGGTTCAGGGGGTGATCGGCGCCATCTGGAGTTCCCATTCCGCGCCCATGGCCGCCGTGCTTCAAGCCGCCCGCATCCCCATGATCACCCCCGGCTCCACCAGACCCGAAATCACCCTCACCGGCGATTATATCTTTCGCGCCTGCTTTCTGGATTCTTTTCAGGGCCGGGTGATGGCCCGATATGCCTTCAGCGACCTGGGTTGTCCCACGGCGGCGGTTCTCAAGAACATCAATGAAGAATACAGCATCACCCTGGGCGAATTCTTCAGCGCATATTTTGAAAAAGAGGGCGGAGAAATCGTGTATGAAGGGAACTACCAGGGAACCTCGGTCGATTTTTATGATTTGCTGATCGAAACCGGGGTTCGGCGGCCTCATACGATATTCATTCCCGGCTATTCCCGGGACAGCGGGCTGTTGATGAAGCAGGCGATAAAAATGCGCATCCATGCCGTGTTTTTGGGGGGCGACGCCTGGGACGGTCCCATCGAAGACTATGCCGGAACCGCCGTCAACGGCAGTTATTTTTCTTCCCACTGGCACCCCGGGGTCGATTTTCCGCGCAGCCGCAGTTTCGTGGCCCTGTATCGAAAGCGTTTCGGAGACGAGCCGATCTCCTCCTTTGCGGCATTGACCTATGACTCGGTTTTTCTGTTTGCCGAAGCTGTGCGCCGGGCAGGGTCGGCCGAAACCGGCCGGATCCGAAAGGCATTGGCCGATACCCGTGATTTTGAAGGGGCCACCGGTCCTATTTCTTTTAATGCCGACGGCGATCCCCTCGACAAAAAGGTCAGCATTCTCAAGTTCGAAAACGGATCTCGGCACTTTTTGCGGTTCATCGGTCCGTAGCACCCGGTTCCAACCCGGTTACAACAGGATGAGAACGTCCGAATGAAAATCAACAGCCTGCGATTAAAGATCAATGCCGCCATTCTCACCACCTGTGCGGTGGTCATCCTGGTGTTCGGGGCCGTAATTTATCCTTACGAAATTCAGCGTCGAAATTCACGTTTTGAAGAGATTCGAACCCTCTTGACCGCGATCTATCAGCAGAACCGGGAGGAACTGGCCAATGAAATTTTTTCGGGTCAGATGGAAGCCCTTCGGCTTTCTTTGAATCAGATACTCCAGACCGAGGGCATTGTAAGATTGACGGTTTATGATCTTGAGGGCCGTTATCTTCTATCCACCGATTCCTCGCAACCGATACCCCTCACCCCGTTCCAGCAGACGAAATCGGAGAAAGCTCCCACTTTTGCCGATCAAAGGGAAAATGACCGGGGGTATGCCGTCTACACCACCCCGGTTCAGGTCATCGGCGAGCGGGTGGGTTATTTGAAAATCCATTATGATCTGAGCGCAATGGAGCGGGAAACCTTTCTGACCCTTCTTCTGTTCGCCGTTTTGGTAGGTTCCACCCTTCTGGTCACCACCGCGGTCCTCAATCTCATGCTGTACCGGTCGGTGATCCATCCGGTTTCGATGCTGAGAAACGCCATGGGCAAGGTCCGGGAAGGACAGGTGGGGGAACAGGTTGGTTTTTCCGGAGAGGACGAAATCGGCCAGATGGGGGCCGACTTCAACACGATGTCGAAACGACTTCAGACCCAGCAGGAAGAACTCATGAAGGCCATGGAGGTTCAGGACATCTATTTTCACAAAATCGAGGAGAGCAACCGGGCCCTGGAGGCGCTCAACACCGAACTCGAGGAAAAGGTGGAAGCCCGGACCCGGGAACTGCGGTTGAGCAATGCCCAGCTTCGACAGGAAATCGAAGAACGGAAACGGGCCGACCGGGAAAAATCCGAACTTGAAACCCGTCTGGCCAGATCCCAGAAGATGGAGGCCCTGGGTCTTCTGGCCGGGGGTGTGGCCCATGACCTCAACAATGTGCTTTCGGGGATCGTGAGCTACCCGGATCTGCTTCTGATGCAGCTTCCCGAAGACTCCAGCCTGAGGCGCCCCATTCGGACCATTCAAAATTCGGGAGAAAAAGCGGCCGCCATCGTCCAGGACCTGCTGACCCTGGCCCGACGCGGGGTGACCAATACCGAGATCATCAATCTGAACCGGGACATCATTCAGGATTACCTCGAATCTCCGGAATTCGTCAAATTGACCGCCGAAAACCCCGGTATACCGGTGGAAACCCGCCTGAATCCGAAGCTGATGAACATCAGGGGGTCTTCAGTCCACCTCAAGAAGACGGTCATGAATCTGATCGTGAACGCGGCCGAAGCCCAGCCGGACGGGGGCGTCATCCGGATCACCACCCAGAACCGGTATGTGGATCAGCCCATCCTCGGGTACGACCATGTCCAGGAAGGGGATTATGCGGTTCTCACGGTTTCCGATGAAGGTACCGGCATCGACCCGGAGGACCTGAACCGCATCTTCGAACCCTTCTATACCAGAAAGGTCATGGGGCGAAGCGGCACCGGACTGGGCATGGCTGTGGTCTGGGGAACGGTTCAGGACCACGAGGGGTACATCAATGTGCAAAGTGTGCCCGGGGCCGGAACCGCTTTCGAACTCTTTTTTCCGGTGACCCGGGATGCGGCGGCCGAACCGTCCGGGCCCAGCCCCCTCGCCGATTACATGGGAGAAGGAGAAACGGTGCTGGTGGTGGACGACATCGAAGAACAGCGGGAGATCGCCTTCAACCTTCTGACCCGGCTCAATTACCGGGTCGCCGTCGCCGCCTGCGGCGAAACCGCGCTTCGGTATTTGAAAACCCACCCCACGGACATTCTGGTTCTCGACATGATTCTGGAAAACGGCATGGACGGTGTGGATATCTACAAGGCGGTGATTCGGTTCAATCCCGGTCAAAAGGCGATCATCGCCAGCGGGTTCGCCGAAAACGAACGGGTGCGGGAGGCCCAGCGGTTGGGCGCCGGGGCCTACATTCGAAAACCCTACACCCTCGAGAAGATCGGAAAGGCGCTCAGGCGGGAACTTAAAAAGGCGCGCTCGATCTGACGTTCTACTACGAATAGATCCTTTTGCGCCGGCGTCGCCCGTCCGGGCCGGGTTCGATGCTCATGATCTTCGCCTGAACCGCGCAGCCCAGTACCACCAGACCGGCAAACACCCAGATCCGTATTTCGGGATCGAGGGTAATGGAATTGACCACCAGGGCCGAACCGATGATGGAGGAGAGAACGATGAGGGCGTAATCAAAGAGGAAAACCAGCAGAACGGTGCCGATGACCCCGCCGGCCAGGCAGACCAGCCAGAGCAGCTGGGTTTGTTGAAAACCGATCGCATCCAGCAGGAGCAGGGTCAGGTAGCCGCCGGCCATGAATCCGGCGATTCCCACCGCCAGGCTCTGCAGGAAAATGGCGCACAGGGCCCCGAGGACCCCCAGAACAATCCCCGCCAGTACCACGATATAAACCGGTTGAGGGCCCAAAAACTGTTCGGCATAACCGAATCCGATGACAAACCCCATGCAACCGACGAACAACCAGAAGAGCTTGCGCCCCAGAATAAGCAGAATCGACCCCGCAACCAGATTGGGAATAATCATCGCGTCCTCTCCTTTTGGCGAAAAACCGCATGCATCTCGAACCGACATCGCATGGTATATTATTTGACCGATCTTGTAAACGGACTTCTTGTTCTTGCCATTTGGCCGGTTCACATCTAAAATGGCGCCGAAATGAACCGAACAGCAGAAAGGCGCTTCCGCCGCAAAGGGATGAAATCATGAAAGAAGGTATGTTGATCCGGGCTTTTGGAATTATCGCATGGACGGTGCTGATGCTGTGGCCCGGGATCGGGTCGGCCGCGACCGAGGACCGGGTCGATGACCCTCCCCTGGTAATCGTGGAAAATGACACGCTGACCCTGAAAGCCGAGGATCGCCCCCTGGGGGAGGTCTTGGACGAGATTCAGCGGCAAAGCGGTGTGGAAATCCTGGGAATGGAAGCCCGGTTGGATGAACCGGTCACCTTCGTTTCAAAGCCGGATACGGTGGAAAAAGTATTGAAACGGCTGCTTCGCCACCTGGACGAGACCAACTTCGCCTTTGAATACACCCGCACTTATCTGAGACGTATCTCGGTTCTGCCGAGCGGAGGCGCCGATGGACCGGTCCGGACCCCGGAACCGCCGCCGGCGGCCGCCCGGGCGGCGAATGATCCGGAGAAGGTGAATACGGTGCGGATTCTCAAAGTCAACGAAGGCACCCAGGCCGACGACCTGGACCTGAGCCAGGGAGACCTGATTTTCGAATATGACGGGGCCCGCATCAACAGCGCCCAGGAACTGGTGGCGGCGGTCAAGAAAAAATCCCCCCGGGAAACGGTGGAGATGGTGGTGGTTAGAGACCGTCAGCCCTTCCGTCTGGTTCTGAACGGCGGGTTGATCGGCATCAATATCCTGACCGTCAGTGTCCCCCGGGTGGATCTGGGCCTGTAACCGAACCGTGGTTCACCCCCGGACCCGGCAGGCCGATCCGGCCATGGCGGCGCCCATGATGTTCAGGATCAGGGGCAGCATGAACCCGGACATCGGGATCGGCCCCTTGGCGCCTTTGAAGGTGGGCAGTCGAAGCAGGTGGCTGACCGGATGAGTGAACAGGGCACGTTTGTCCGGCGCATGGCAGAAAGCGTCCTGGGTGATCACGATCATTCGGGCGTACCGGCAGCCGAAGGTGGCGAGTTCGTCCAGAGCCTGATTGAAGTAGTGGTTCCGGGTGGCGTCCATGATGATCAGGTTGTCCTGGGTCGGATCGTAAGATTTCCGCAGCTCCGGCAGGTACCACTCCCCTTCCGCGAAAAACGGGGTCGGAAACCCGCCCTTGGAAAGAGCCGGCTTATCCCCTGCCAGAAACGGGTCCAGCGGGCCGCCGATGTACTGCGCTTCCCATTTTTCCACCTGCTCCAGTCCATGGGCGGCGATCATCTCCGTCCGGTTTTTCAGCCGCACGAATTTTTTCCCGACCCGATTGTCCACCGTGGCCAGAGGGCCGTGGGCGCTTTCCCCGAAGGGATGCCATGTCAGCGCCGGTCCTCCGGCGCGGTCGAATATGTCCATCCAGGCCGGACCCGTTCCCGAGGGCGGCCCTAAAAAAAAGGCGGTTCGATACCCGCAGTTGGCGGACATGGCCTCGGTGATATCCGCCAGCAGTTCGCCGCTGTTGAGGAGCATCAGGACAGAGGCCGCCCCCTCCCGGAAATGGGTCTTCAGGATGTCGGACCGATCCTCCCGCCGAAAACCGAGGGCCCGAAGGAAGAGAAAACAGAGGGCAATATAGACTTTTTCAGAGGCGATATCCCTGAAGCTTCCTTTCATAGGAAAATATCCCAAAGACTTCTCGGCAATGCGGGCTGCCGAATCCGGTATTCCGGGGCCCACCCAGAGACAGGGCCGGTCGAGAAATGAGAATCGCTCCCAAAGCAGTTCCGACGGCGGCGGCTTTGAGGCCAACAGGATCAGCACGGTGTTTTCCTGATAATGGCTCGGGGGTTCTCCGATCAGGGCGGTCCGCATGGCACAGCCGAGAAATCGCGGCCACTGAACGGCGACGTTCCGGGCCGCGGCATCCGCGGCCCGGTCCAGTGGAATAAACACGATTTCTCCGTCCGTGGGAAGCTGGTCGAACAATAGATCTGAAAACCGCTGTAACCGTTGAGGCTCCGTCCCCAACAGCTCGCCGAAGGGCTCCTTCGTCGACATCAGTTGGGCCAGAAAGCGCATATGCCGGTAATACCGCCGCTCTCGTTCGTCCAAGGACGACTTCTCCCACACCGTTTCACTGAAAGCCGGGTCTTCCGCCCCTGCGACGATTTCCATTTGACCGTTTCGGGCCTTGAGCATCATCAGTTCTTCTGCCGTGGAGCGGTGCTTGGCCGGCCGACTCCGGCCGGCCGCCACCGACTTGACCCGGTTCCGGGGAAATTCATCGGGGGTTCGGCCGTGGGCCCGGGCATATTCCATGGTGAACAGATAATAAAAAACAATATCCACCAGCGGCTGCAAGGGGTCCTTGACCTTGGGCAGCAGGAGGTACTGGCGCCGGCTGTACAGGGCGATTTCGGCCCGGTGAGGAGTGTCCGCCGTAATCAGGGCTGCAAAATCCCCGCCCTCCCAGTAAAGCTGCTCCATCACCGCCAGGGCCTCTTCCTCCCGGGCCCGGCTGGTGGCGTTGACCACCACCAGGTGTTCTCCCATCTCCTTTCGGAGTTCATGGAAAAAGACCTCCCGATAGTCCATGGCCTTTCCGACGGCGGTCCAGCTGTTCTCTTCAAGCTTGAAAGCCGCCTCCGCCGGGGTGCCGAGGGAGTGGAGCGCGCCGATGATCATGGCGGCATGGCTTCGGGCGCTGTTGTCCGCCAGGGTGCGGGCAAAGGATTGAATGTTGACGTCTTCGAGTACCGCTTCCAGAATATCCGGAATGCCTCGAAGTTCATGGATCAGGTTATGGGCTTCCGCGGCCCGGTTCAGCCGAATCGCCAGCCAGGTCCCGAACAGGGCGGCGCAGAAATGCATGCAGACGGTGCTCTTGGTTCCGGATACGGTCACCTCCTCGCCGCTGAGCACCGGAATCACCCCGCCGCTTCGGGATGCGATCAGCGCCATATCGGCAAACACCTTTTCCGTTATGCCGATCATGATCACTCCCAGGATCTTGAGTTCCTTGGCGAATTCCACAATGTCGGCGGTTGTGGCGGACCAGCTGAGAAGAATCACCAGGTCCCGGTCGGGAGACACCGTTTTGGCGACATCGTCCACCTCCACCGGTTGAAGGGTGCGGATTTCGATGCCGGGCATCAGATGCTGAAACACCGGCCGGACCATCAGCCCGATTTTATGGGAGCTGCCCATGCCGGCGATGACAATCCGTTCCAGCTTTTCAAAGTTTCGCCCGAATTTTCGTTCCAGAGTTCTTTCCTGAATGTCGAATCGGGGATCGGTTTCCTTGCCCGGAAAATAATAGCGCAGGATGTGCCGCAGACGCTCCGGGATTTCCCGCAGGTGGGTTTCGAAAAAAGAGCTGTACAGGTCCTTGCGGACCTGCATGGGGCTGAGCGGGGTGAAAAAAGGCTCGATCTCCGGCAACGCCTTGCCTTCGAAATCGGTGATGACCGGGGTGCGGTCCAATACCCCTTGGGTGAGTCGGGTTTCGATGCGGGCGAAAACCGACTCCCCCTCGAGTGGATAGACTTCCACCTGAAAATCCGACAGGAGTTTCTGCTCTTTCTGCATGTAGCTGCCGACCAATGAATCGATTTCTTCCTCGGGAACTCCGGTATGCCGGCGGGCCTTGACTTCCCGATCTTTTTGTTTTTGAAGGCGAATCAGATCCAGGGTCCGTTCCAGAATCAGGGACTGCGGAAACAGACCCAGGGCCGCATTGATGTCGGAGACCACCATGATGTCTTGAGTATCGATCCGCCGCACCAGGAAAACCGGTCGGTTGTGGCTGACCACATAAAGCCGCCGCGGAGAAACCAGGCTGATGCCGGCCACGGCGATCTGCCCGCCGCCGGTGATCATTCTTTTGGCGGCTTCCAGAAAGGCCAGTTCATCCAGTTCCAGTTCGCTGCGCCCGCCGATCCACTGAAAGGTCTTGAAATCAACGGCTTGGCTGCCGATATAATAGTTTTCCAGGCCCGCCGCCACCTGGGTCCGGATATCCTGGTAGCGCTGCCGCTCCCCTTTCAGATTGTGGTAGTAATAGCCCCAGAGCAAAGAAAAATATTCGGCCGAGTTTTCACTGCGGAACGGAACCGGAATCACCGTGCTCAGAAATTCTTTGGCTTCGGCTTCCACGGCATTGCTGAACTGTCCGTTCAACACAATGGCTCGATGCCGCTGGAGGTCGAAAAAAGGATGGGCATTCCGGACCGTAACCGAAGACTGCAAGGCCCATCGGCCATGGGCGATAATGGGCTGGGACAGAAAATCGAGAAAGACCGGATCGGTCCAACCCGATACCACGGCCCGAACGGGGGCATCCCCGTTCCGGGATGCCTGCCACAGAAAAGGAAAAAAATCGTTTTTCTGGAGAAAGGTCAGAACCGCTGCGGCGCCCCATCCATATACATTGGCCCCCTTTTCGGCCCAATAGAGGGTGCGCCAGTCGGTGTTGGGAATTTCCCGGACCCGGGGCCAGAGGCTTTCCAGCACCTCCTGAACCCGGATATGGGTGTCCGGCTGCAGGGTGATTCGGCACAAAAGCGCGCCGTCCAGAAGCCGAAACAGACACCGAACCCCGTCCCGATCATAATCGAGGGGAATTTCAATTACTAAATCCTTAAGGTAGGCCCAGACCGCCGTCAGGGCCTCGGCGCTCTCCTCGGTCGGTTCTTCCTCGAGGGAGGTCTCGGTGGCCAGGTTTTCGGATTGCAAAACCCGCTCCAGAAGCCGGTCGAAGGTGTTCAGAACGATCGGGGTATCCAGGGTCGTGGGCGAGGTTTCCAGGGCCTGTTCGAGGCGGGTTCGAATCAGGGTCTGGATAATCAGGACCGGAAGATCGTGTTGAAGGGTGAGTTCCCGCAGTGTATGGAGAAGATCGGTTTCGGACCGGATCCGGTAAGCGGGCGGAGGCGATTCCCGGCCGGGCATGCCGGGCCCGATACGCCCGGCGCCGGCGGAATCGGACAATTCATCCAGGGTCCACATTCGCTGTGATCCGCTCAGAAAGGGTTCGAACACCGCCGGATCATGCTCTTCGAAGGTGAGAATGCGCCGCTGAAGTTCTCCCCTTGAAATGTCGTCGGTATCGGCCTTTCCCCAGATGCCGGCCAGTTTCTCGGGCTGGTTGGGATAGGCCGCCGAGTTCAGCAGCTCCCGGCTGAGGGCCGCCACCGAACCCAGTGATCTCCGGGTTCGCATCGGTTCGAGTTCATCCCCGAAAAGCCCTATCCCGGTGCTGTCGGGCGCCCGGTAAATAATGGCCGACATGGCCGTCAGTATCCGGGTCAGATCGTTTCCGGCGCCGCCGAAATAGACGACGATTCCGCACATAGTATCGCTCCTTTATTTTAGCGGACTCTATCCGCAGCAAAGGGAAATGAGATCTCTTGCATCCTCAAGCATATCAAATCCGGCAACCGCCGCCGCCAGCGCCTGAGTCCGGTCCGGACCCAGCACCGGAGTGACCAGCCATTTGAATTTGGCCGTCAGTTCCGCATCCGACGGCAACGTGTCCGGGGGTTCCCACCCGGCCGCCATCACCCCGGAGGCCAGCGAGGCGCCGTCGACTGTGGTAATCACCACCTCGGCAAGGGCCTTGGCCGGAAAGGCTGCTTCGAATGCATCCACCGGCACTACCGACACCCGATCCATGAGCCGTTGAATATCCCGGTCAAACAACCGGGGCGGCAGCACCTGAGCCGGGCCCACCTCTCCGTCGATCAGGGCGGCGGCGATGGGAAAGGCCATGTTGTATTGGGCTTCTTCCGTATTGCCGGGATAATCTCGGCTTAAGCGGGCGGCCGCTTCAAAGGTGTGGACCTGAATCTCTTTCACCGCCTCCGGTCCGATGCGGTGGCCCCGCAGGATCTTCAGAGCCCCGTCCACCGCCGGTTGAGCCCACCGGCAGGCGGCATACGGTTTGAAATACAGATTCAGAATTTCATACCGTTTGCCCAGCCCCTGAATCCATTCCGGATCAGGGGTTTCTTCGAAAATGGGGATAATCCCGGTGAACCCCTTCCGGGCCATGAGCACCGACAGAACGGCGGTCATGCATCCCCAGCCGATGCTGTCCTTGGTCATGGAAGGGGTGTCGATCCCTTTCATCATGGGCGCTAAAGGGGCGTGATACTCGGCGGTTCCCATGGCCTGAATCAGGGCGCCCCGGTCCAGCCCCAGGATTTTTCCGGCCGCGCCCGCCCCGGAGATCGCCCCCCAGCTTCCCGAAGAGTGATAGGTCGGGTATCGGGCATGTCGGATCATTCCCGCTCGAATTCCCAGTTCATACCCCACCACCAGGGCGGTCAGGAAGGATTCGCCGGAAACCCCGCCGGCGATTTCGGTTGCGGCCAGAATCGGCGGCAGCACGCAGGCCCCGGGATGCCCCTTTACCAGCCGATATCCGTCGTCGATATCCAGGGCGTTTCCGGCAAAACCGTTGGCCAGAGCGGCGCCGGCGGCCGATGCGGTGAATCCGCTGCCGAGAATGGTGGCCTGATCCCCCGGGAACTGGCTTCGCGCCGTCTGTGTCATGATATCGGCTACCGGTGTACGGGTGCCGGCCAGCAACGCCCCCAGGATATCCAGAAGACATCGCTTGGATTGACGGCGGACGGATGCGGGCAGATCCGCCCAGGTGCTCTCCAGAATAAAACCGAGGGTTCGCTCGGTATAAAAAACGGGTTTCGCCTTGATCACCCCTTCTCCTTTTAAAAAGGATCCAAATAAAAATCCCCCGCCAATTCAGCGAGGGATCGGTTGAACAGGGAATCAGCCCGGCCGAAGCCGAACGGATTCAATCAGAGCAGAATATCAAATTTCTCTCGAATCTCCCGATCCACATCCTCGGGAATATACGAGGTTTCTTCCCGGGAAACAATCTTTTTTGCGATCTCCCGGGCCCGGGTTCGGGCGTCTTTGGAACCGTCATGTTCCCACTTATCCCGGTTGTTTCGATCCGACACCCCGTTCCCGGTAAAAAATTCTTTCCGCAAGAACTTCATGGTGTGGGGGGCGGTCATGAAATTGCCCCCCGGCCCCACCTGGTCGATCACCTCCAGGGCCAGGTGTTCGGCGTCGATCTCGATCCCCTTGAGGACCTTGCAGCTCATGCCGATGATTTCATCATCGATGACGAACTGCTCATGGGCCACGGTGAGCATCGACTCCAGCATGCCGGCGGCGTGATGAATGTAGTTGGACCCGCCCATGCTCGCCAGAAGCGTGGTCATCGCCTTTTCCCATCCGGCCTGGGCGTCGGGCAGTTTGGAATCGGTCAACCCGGAGGAGTTGTAGTTGGGCACCTTGATATGGGCCGCCATCTGGTGAATGGCCGCATTCATCATGCCGCACTCGACGCCGCCGCCCATGTAGCCCATGGTGCGAAGATCGGCCATCCCCGGAATGCCGCCGTAAAGCTGGGGTGATCCGGGATTGGTGAGCTGTCCGATGGTGATGCCGGCCATCTGTTCGGCATGGATCAGGGCCAGGGTTCCGGCCATGGTGATAGGCGAGGTCGATCCGGCCATGGGGGCGCAGGACAGCGCCACAGGGATGTTGTTTCGGGCCGCCTCCTGCATGTTGCGGGTGGACTGGGTGCAGAGCTTCAGGGGACTGATGGCGAAGGCGGTGATGATGGAGAAAAAGGGCCGCTCCTTCAATTTTTCCGGCCCGCCCGCCACCATGGCGGCCAGAGACAGCACCTTCTGAAATCCCGCTTCCTCGTTGACGCCGGCCATGACGTGCTTGTTGGTGGCCCGAAAACAGGTGTAGAAGACATTCACGTCATAGGCATCCTTGGGAATATCGGTGGGGATGCAGGGCCGCAGGAAAAAGTGGATGTTGTCGAGCTTGTCCACCAGCCGGCCCAACTGATGCAGATCTTTGAGTGTGCTGGACCGCGCCTCCCCCGATTCCAGGTCCAGGATTTTGATGGCGGCCCCGCCGGTTCCTAAGTGAACCCGGTCGCCGGCCAGTTCCAGATCGTTTTCCGGAACCCGGCCGTACATGATGATCCGCTCGGGCGCCTTGGCCGTCATGTCGTTTACCAATGCCCGGGGAAAAAAGACCCGGGCTTTTTCGCGGTCCACCGAAGCACCGGATTTCTCAAGAAGCTCCAGGGTTTCGTCCAGCCCGGTTTCATAAGTGAAGCCGGTCTTTTCCAGGATGGACAAGGACGCCTCATGGATGGTGTTGATCTGTTCTTCGGATAACGGACGGTACTGTCCCCCGCTAAAGCCTTTGTAATTCATTTTCCAACCCCCTGAAAATAAAAATGGTCATAAAAGAATAAGGATGAATAAAGCCTGAATAAACGCTTTGTGTTTCTCGATCGGGATGATCCGATTCAGAGCGGAATCGGCGCATGAAAGGTTTCGATTTCAGTCTTTTGTCAAAAAAAACATCGTCTGTGAACGGATGGGATGACAGTTTCGTCGGATAAAATCGGTCGAAAACAGCTGATGAAAGAGATCATCGTCTTCATTCGGCCCCTATGTCACACCCGATTTCGGATGTCAAATTAAATTTGACGATCTCCCTGGCAATCTGAAAGCTTTAGGAGTATCGGAAGGAAGGAGTTGTTATAACCGCCACGCGAACCGGGTGAACCGCCTCACGTGCATGTCGACCGGGACGAAGAGACCTGCAAGTTCCGGCTCGATCCCGTGGCGCTGGTCCGCAACCCGGGGTTCAGCGCCAAAGAACCGCGCAAGGTGCAAAGGCTGATCACCGACAACCGACAGGGGCTTCTGGAGGCCTGGCATGAGTATTTCTCAGAGTAAACCCGGCGAACGGGTCAAGGGCGTACATTTAACCGAAGACAGCCTGAGCGTGGATCTGATGGACGGCCGCACGATCAGCGTACCCCTGCCTGGTATCCGCGGCTGCTTGG
>JAABSQ010000618.1 GCA_011390315.1 Desulfobacteraceae bacterium | reverse complement strand
CCAAGCAAAGGGCGGAAAAGTTGGGAACGCGGATCGTCTACGCGAAGGTACACACGGAGTCCGGAAATTCCTTGACCCTCTACGCGCGGGACCTCTTGTCTCCTGCCGGGGTTTTTCGCATCGGAAGCGTCCCGGCAGGGAAGTTAGCAGAAAAGCTTCTGTCTGAAAATTCCATCGAGGTTTGTTCATAGCTCTCAGCCCCCCGCCAGTTTCACCGTATACCCCTGATTTTCAATCGCCTCCTTCAAAGCCTCCCGGTGATCCCCCTGAAGCACGATCACCCGGTCTTTTACGGTGCCGCCGGCGCCGCAACGGCTTTTGAGGGTTTTGGCAAACTCCTTGAGGTCCTTGTCCGCCAGGGGAACCCCGAAGACGGCGGTCACGGTTTTCCCCTTGCGGCCTTTGGTTTCCCGCTGAATCCGGACGATGCCGTCATCGGGATGGCTCGGCGGCTGCGGCGTCTTCTTTTCCTTCTTCTGCTTTTTGCATCGGCATTTCGCGGCCGGTTTTTCGCAGGTCGGGCAGATACGGCCGGTTTCCGTTGAATAGACCAGTCGGCTGTCGTCGTTCATTTGTAATGATCCCCTTTCACTCGGCATCGCCGAAACGCGCCGAAAATTTAACCCAGTTCCTTTTCCCCCCGATCCCGAATCGATGCCAGGGCGCTCAGGGTCTTGTCCGGCAGCGCAGGCGCGGCATGGGTTTCCAGGATGGCGAGGATCTTTTCCCGGACCCGGGCGGCGGTGTCTTTTTCGCCGCTTCGCACCCAGGCGCCGTGGGATTCCCGGGTGAAGAGGGTCGGCTGCCAGAGTTCGGTCCGAAAATAGGAGCAGGTATGCATCTCCTGAAGGAAATTGCCGCCCGGGCCCACCTTTCCGATCATATCGAGGGCCAGGGTGTCGGGGTTGATCTCGATGCCGCGCAGAAACCGCTTCACCATGCCGATGATTTCATCCCCCAGCACCAGCTGTTCCACGGCACAGGCCATGCCCATGTCCATATAACCGACGTCGTGGATCATATTCAGACCCGCCTGGCCCTGGGCCAGCAGATGAAACGCCGCCTCGGCCCCGGCCTGGGCGTCCAGCACCTTGGCGTCGGTGGCCCCGGCCAGCCCCCAGGTGGGCAGCTGAAAATACTGGGCGACCTCGGCCTGGGCCGAAATGGCCAGGCTGGCCTCCGGGGCCCCCACACTCATCAGGCCCCGGCGCATGTCCATGATCCCGAAATTGCATCCCAGCCCCACCGGGCATCCCGGCCGGCGAAGCTGACACACCACCAGGCCCATCAGCGATTCGGCCAGGGCCTGGGCGATCCCGCCGGCCAGGGTGACCGGCCCGGTGGCGCCGGGTTGAATGGTGGGGCCCATCATCTGGGGCATGTTCAGATCGGCGCCCACGAACATTCGGGCCACCACCTCGTCCGGAAAGACCAAGGGGGAGATCGATTCGGGGTAGAGCACCAGAAAGGGTTTTTCCTGAAGGGCGTCCAGTCCGCCCGCGATTTCGGCGGCCATCTCAAAGACCAGTTCGGTGCCCCGGGGGGTGTAATTGAGAAACACGATCGGCTTCACGGTATTGGTCACCGTCGCATAAAATTCATGAAGATCCGCCGAATTGGCCGACACATCCTGGCAGGAGCCCATGGGCATCACCCAGTCCATGTGGTCCAGGGCGTCCGCGATCTTGGCGGCCCGGGCCAGGTCCTCCACCGTGGTCGGGTGGTATTCGCCGGTGACGGCGTCCTTGGTGTTGGGGCTGGCGGTGGAGGTGCCGTAATAGCTTTTGCGCGCGGCCACATCCAGGGCCCGATTTCCCTGCCGGTCATAAAGGGTCCACCCCTTGGGCGCCGTCTGAATGCAGTGGGAGACGATGAACTCGGGTACCTTCACCCGCTCTCCGGTCACCACGGCGCCGGCCTTTTTGAGCATCTCCCGGGCCCCGGCATGGAGCATCCTGAAGCCGACCTTTTCCATGATTTCATAAGCCGCCCGCACCAATTCATGAATCTGGTCCCGGGTCAGGATGCGAAAATAGGGGGTGTTTTTCTGAGTCGCGTTGGTTTCGATCGGCATCTGCGTCCTCCTCTGGTCTGCGGGTGGCGGATTGGTTTTTTACCGGCATTTTCTACCATGCCGAACCGCGACCTGACAACCATTTTGACCGACGGCAAAACACCCCTTGACAAAATTAACACCGGGCGGGTATGGCTCACAAAAACCGACTGCCTCCTGAGCGCACCCGATTCAGGTTGTAAGACGGCATGCGAACGCGTTACCGGAAACCCATCGGAGCCGCCGGCGAAGCGAAGATATAGACAAGGAGAATACAATGGAAAATCAATACGATGCGGTGATCATCGGATCGGGAATTCTCGGATGCTGCACCGCGTTCGAACTGGCCAAAAAGGGGTACAAAACCCTCAATCTGGATAAGCTGGGAACGGCCGGGTACGGGTCGACCTCCAACTCCTGCGCCATCATTCGGCTGCACTATTCCACCCCGGACGGGGTGGCCATGGCCCGGGAAGGCTATTTTTACTGGGAGAACTGGGAAACATACCTCGGGGTCATCGACCCCACCGGGATGGCCCGGTACGTCAACACCGGCTGCCTGGTGATCAAAACCCCGCTCAACAAGAATCTGATCACGGTCAAGACCAGCCTCAAGGATCTCGGGGTCCATTATGAGGAGCTGACCCTGGAGGAGATTCGGCGGCGCTGGCCGGTGCTCAACACCCGGCGCTATTTTCCGGCCAAGACCATGGATAATCCCGAATTCGGCCAGACCACCGGGGAGGCGATCGCCGGCGCCATTTTCGTTCCCGAATCCGGGTACATCACCGACCCGCAGCTCTCGACCCACAATGTGCAGGTGGCGGCGGAAGCCCGGGGCGCCGAATTCCGGTACAACGCCGAGGTGGTGGAGATCCTGAAGAAAGACGGCCGAACCGCCGGGGTCCGGCTCAAGGACGGCACGGAAGTCCACGCCCCGGTGGTGGTCAACGTGGCCGGCCCCCACTCCTACCTGATCAACCGAATGGCCGGGGTGGAAGAGGGCATGAAGATCAAGACCCGGGCCCTGCGCCAGGAGGTCTGTCACCTTCCGTCGCCCCCGGATTTCGATTACGAGCATGACGGCGCCATCATCTCCGACGGGGATATCGGCTGCTACTCCCGGCCCGAGGTGGGCAACCACGTGCTGGTGGGCAGCGAAGACCCGGAATGCGACGAACGGGAATGGGTCCACCCGGATGACTTCAGCCGGGATTTCACCCGGCAGTGGACCACCCAGGCCATGCGCCAGGCCCAGCGGATCGATGAACTGCCGATCCCCAATCAGCCCCGGGGGGTGGTGGACCTCTATGATGTCTCCGACGACTGGATTCCCATCTACGACATGTCGGATCTGCCCGGGTTTTACATGGCGGTGGGCACCTCGGGCAACCAGTACAAGAACGCCCCGGTGGTGGGGGTGCTGATGTCGGAACTGATTCAAAAGGTGGAAGCCGGGCAAAACCATGACGCCGACCCGGTGGAATTTACCATGGAACATACCGGCCGACCCTGCAACATCGGCTTTTTCAGCCGGCTGCGGGACATCAATCCCGATTCCAGCTTTTCCGTCATCGGATAATGGCGGCGCCGCTTCTCGATGTTCGGGACCTGCACATCCATTTTCAGGTGAGAGAGGGTGTGGCCAAAGCGGTGGACGGCATCTCCTACCGGATTCATTCCGGCGAAACCCTCGGCCTGGTGGGGGAAAGCGGGTGCGGAAAGACGGTCTCCTCTTTGGCGGTGCTTCAGCTTCTGGATGTCCCGCCCGCGGTCTATGCGGGCGGCGAAATCTTTTTCGAGGGGCGGGACCTGCTCACAGCCGATGAAAAGACCCTCCGCAAAATCCGGGGCAAGGCCGTTTCCATGATCTTTCAGGAGCCGATGACTTCCTTGAATCCGCTGATTTCCGTCGGGTCCCAGATTGCGGAAATGCTGCTGAATCACGAAAAAATATCGCGGGCCGAGGCCCGGGCGCGCACCATCGATCTGCTGGACCGGGTGGGCATCCCGTCCCCGGAAAAGCGGGTGGATGAATATCCCCACCAGCTGTCCGGGGGCATGCGCCAGCGGATCATGATCGCGCTGGCCCTGGCCTGCAATCCCCGGCTGCTGATCGCCGACGAGCCGACCACGGCCCTGGACGTCACCATTCAGGCCCAGATCCTGGATCTTTTGACCGACCTTCAGGCGGAACTGGGGATCAGCATTCTGCTGATCACCCATGATCTCGGCGTGATCGCGGAAACCGCCGATCGGGTGGCGGTGATGTATGCCGGCAGAATCGTGGAGCAGTCGGATGTCAAGACGATTTTTGAAAACCCGCTTCACCCGTACACCCGGGGACTGCTGCGCTCGATCCCCCGAATGGACGAGGGCAAAAGACCCCGTCGTCTGACGGAAATCACCGGCCGGGTGCCCAACCTCTGCTTTCTGCCCCCGGGATGCGCGTTTCTGGATCGATGCCCCGACCGGGTGGACCGATGCCGAAAGGAGCGGCCCGATCTGGAACCGGTGCAAACAGGCGACCATCGGGTCCGGTGCTGGGTGGCCCGGGGCAAGGGATGAGCCTGTCATGAGCCAACCGCTGCTTACGGTGGCCGATCTGGTCAAGTATTTTCCCATTCGGCGGGGGCTTCTCTCCCGGGAGGTGGGCAGAGTGCATGCGGTGGACGGGGTCACGCTGGAGGTAAATAAGGGGGAAACCCTCGGCCTGGTGGGGGAGAGCGGGTGCGGCAAAACCACGGCCGGCAAGACCATGCTGAAGCTGCTGGAGCCCACCGCCGGAACCATCCGGTATGCCGGGGAGGAGATCACCCGGCTGAACCGGCGGGAGATGAAGCGGCTGCGCCGGGAGATGCAGATCATCTTTCAGGACCCTTTTTCGTCCCTCAATCCTCGGCAGACGGTGGGGTCGATCATTGCGGCGCCGCTGGAAATTCACGGGCTGGCCGCCGGCAGCGAAAAGGAGGACCGGATCGCCCGATTGCTGCGGCAGGTGGGGCTTCCTGCAGCATCCATGCGGCGCTATCCCCATGAATTCTCCGGGGGCCAGCGCCAGCGGATCGGCATCGCCCGGGCCCTGGCGGTGAATCCTGCGCTGATCGTGGGGGACGAACCGGTCTCGGCCCTGGATGTCTCCATTCAGGCCCAGATCCTCAACCTCCTGGAAGACCTTCAGGATGAACTGGGACTGACCTACATCCTCATCGCCCATGATCTCAGCGTCGTCCGCCACATGGCCGACACCATCGCGGTGATGTATCTGGGCAAAATCGTGGAGCGCGCGCCGGGCCGGGAACTCTATCGGAATCCGCTGCACCCCTATACCGCGGCCCTGCTGGCGGCGGTGCCGATACCGGACCCGAATCGAAAACGGCGGCGAATGGCCCTGAAGGGGGATGTCCCTTCGCCCATACATCCGCCGCCGGGGTGCCGGTTTCATCCGCGCTGCCCCAGACGCTTCGCACCCTGCGACCAACGGGAGCCGGAATACGAAGCGGTGGCCGAAAATCACTTCGTGGCATGCCATCTCCACACATGAGGGGAATCTGATGTCGGCCGCGGATTCGGGAAGTCGATTATGTTTCAATACATCCTAAAACGCCTGCTTCAGGCCATTCCGCTGCTGATCGGGGTCTCCATCATCGGGTTTTCCATGATGCACCTGGCGCCCGGAGGACCCCTGGCGGTCTACACCCTCAACCCGACCATCACGGCCCAGGACATCGAGCGGATCAAGCACGTCTTCGGGCTGGATCAGCCGGTCTATATTCAATACCTGAAATGGGCCTACGGCA
>JAABSQ010000617.1 GCA_011390315.1 Desulfobacteraceae bacterium | reverse complement strand
CTTCACCGGCAACTGGGGAAATACCTTTTTCGTCGGACGGCCGGTGCTGGACGTCATTCTGGAACGGATTCCCGCCACCTTTCTGCTGATGGGGTCGGGAATGTCCCTGGCCATGATCATCGGCATGTTCGTCGGCATCCTCGGGGCGGTCAAGCGCTATTCGGTGTTCGATTACCTGGCCACCTCCGGGGCCATGGTGGCGCTCTCCTTTCCCACCTTCTGGTTCGGCCTGATGACCATTTTCATCTTTTCGCTCAAGCTCGGCTGGCTCCCCTCCGGCGGAATGTACACCCTGGGCGGCGAGGAAGACCTTCTCGACCTGATTCGGCACCTGATTCTGCCGACGGTGGTCCTGGCCCTGGTCCTGGTGGCCCAGTGGAGCCGCTATACCCGGTCCAGCTTTCTGGAGGTGATTCACCAGGACTATATTCGTACCGCCAGATCCAAGGGGCTGAGCAAACAGCGGATACTTTTCCGCCACGCCTTTCCCAATGCGGTGTCGCCCCTGATCGCCCTGGCCGGGGTGCAGCTGCCCTGGCTCTTTTCCGGGGCACTGATCACCGAAACCATTTTCGGCTGGCCCGGCATGGGCCGGCTCTTTGTGGATGCGCTGACCATGAAGGAATACCCGATTCTGATGGGCATGGTCATGATCACCGCCCTGGCGGTGATTCTCGGAAACCTGCTGGCGGATCTGATCAACGCCCTGATCGATCCGCGGATTCGACTGGAATAATGGGACAAAAACGTTTATTCGGCGCGGTATCGCCCCGGGCGGCCGGAGACCCCGTCGATACCGCCGGCGAACCGGTCGGGAGTCCCGTCTCCCATTACGAAACCCAGGTTCGACGGATCTGGCGGCGCTTCCTGCGCCACCGAATGGCGGTCATCGGCGGGTGCGTGGTGATCGGCCTGCTCCTGATGGCCCTGTCGGCGGATGTCATCTCCCCCCACGATCCCCTGGACCTGGACACCCAGCGCCGGTTCATTCCGCCGTTAAAAGACATGACCTATTTCCTGGGGACCGACGAGATGGGCCGGGATGTGCTGAGCCGGCTGTTTCACGGCGGACGGATCAGCCTGGTGGTGGGCATCGCCGCCATGTTCGCCACCATCGTCACCGGCATGGCCATCGGGCTGATCTCCGGATTCTACGGCGGCAGGATCGACACGATTCTGATGCGGTTCACCGACACCATGCTCTGTTTTCCCCAGGTTTTTCTGCTCCTGGTGCTGGCGGCCTTCGTCACCCCCACCGTGGCCTCCATCGCGCTGATCATCGGTTTCACATCCTGGATGGAGGTGGCCCGGATTATTCGGGCCCAGATCCAGTATATCAAGGAGCAGGATTTTATTCAGGCGGCGCACGCCCTGGGGGCATCGGAATCCCGAATCATGTTCCGGGAACTGCTGCCCAATGCGGTGGCCCCGGTGATGGTGTCGGCCACCCTGAATGTGGCCAATGCGGTGCTGATGGAATCCTACATCAGCTTTCTGGGATACGGCATTCAGCCGCCCCTGGCCAGCTGGGGCAATATGCTGACCAATGCCCAGTCCTATTTCGATCTGGCCCCCTGGCTGGCGATTCTGCCGGGAGCCATGATCACCCTGACGGTGATGAGCTTCAATTTTCTGGGCGACGGGCTTCGGGACGCACTGGATCCGAGGCTTCGCATGTAGTGCACGACCCCGGGAAATCGGCAGGCCGCCCCTATTATCCATCCACTCAACCCAAAGGAGAAAAGCCATGGAATTCAAAAAAATCACCCGCCGAGACTTCATCAAAACCTCCGGAAAAGTCGCCGCCGGGGCCGCCCTGACCACATCGGCCCTCGGAATGCTGCCGAAAAAGGCCTGGGCCAAGAAAAACAACGTGATTGTGGGCATGACCCAGGAGCCGGTCAACTTCAACCCGCTCCTCTATGTCAACTCCGGCACGGAGGAGGTGCCGGAAGCCTGCATGTTCGACGCCCTGTGGGACATGAACCACAAGGGCGAATTCATTCCCAACCTGGCGGTGCGGGTCCCGACACTGGAAAACGGCGGGATTTCCGAAGACGGCATGACCTGGAAGATCGAACTCAAAAAAGGCGTGAAGTGGCAGGACGGCGCCCCCTTCACCGCCCGGGATGTCGCGTTCACCTATCAGACCATCGTCAACCCGAATGTGGCCATCCGGTCCCGGTCCGGGTTCGATCTGATCTCGGAATTCAAGATCATCGACGACCAAAACGTGGAAATCCTTCTGTCCAAGCCCTATGTCCCCTTTGCCTGGGCCTGGCAGAAAATGCACATCGTCCCGGCGCATATCCTTTCCAAGGTGAAGGATATCAACACCGCGCCGTTCAATACCCAGCCCATCGGAACCGGCCCCTATGAACTGGTCAAACGGGTGGCCGGCAGCCATATGATCTATAAAAAGAACCCCGATTACCATCGCGGGGCCCCGGCCATCGACACGGTGATTCACAAGTTCATTCCCGATCAGACGGTGGCCTATACCCAGTATAAAACCGGTGAGATCGATGTCTTCGGTCTTCACGGGGTGCCGCCGGAACGGTTCGAGGAAGCCCGGAACTACCCCGGCCGGGATGCCCTGGAAACCCCCGCCCCCTGGGTGGAATTCATCTATTTCAACTGCGGAAAGCCCCAGTTTCAGGAAAAGGCGGTGCGACAGGCCCTGTATTACGCGGTGGACAAAGAGAAATGGATTCAGGACATCTATTACGGACTGCCGCCGCGCACCCTGTCCTATCTTCACCCGACCCACTGGGCATACAATGAGAACCTCAAGGATCCGGGCTACGACCCCCAGCGGGCCGCCGACATGCTGGAAGGCGCCGGATGGAAAAAGGGCGCGGACGGAATTCGGGAGAAAAACGGGGTCAAGCTTCGGTTCTCGATGTCGACCACCGCCGGCTCCAAGGCCCGGGAGCAGGCCCAGGCCATGGTCCAGGCCGGATGGAAAGAGATCGGGGTAGCCATGGAGATCAAAAACATGCCGGCCTCGGTGGTCTGGGGGGACTACACCACCCAGTCCAAATTCGATACCCTGATGGTGGGATGGGAGCCGACCGTCGGCATGGACCCCGACTACACCGCCCGGTGCCATTCCCAGCAGATTCCGGTAAAAACCGGCACCGGCTCCAACTACGTTCAGTATGAAAATCCGGAACTCGACAAGCTGCTGGAGAAAGGGGTGCTGATTTCGAATCGGACCGAGCGAAAGGCCGTGTATGACCAGATCCAGGCCATCCTGCATGAAGACCTGCCCTTCGCCCCCATTTTCGCCTACATGTTCATGTACGGCAAAAAGAGCGATTTGAAGGGATACGAAATCAATCCGTACGTGACCGACATCACCTGGAACATTCAGGACTGGTCCTGGGGATAAACCGGAGTTCATCTCTTTTCTTTAAAAAAACCCTCCCGAAGCGAAAAGGGCGGCTTTTGTCTCCCTTTCCGCTCGGGCGGGAATGACGCTTTCGATTCATTCCAACCGTATCGGCAACAACCTGCCGCCGTCCTATACGCCCGCCGTTTACCGCGCTGTGGAATCTTTTTAATCGACCCTGCTCAAAATTTTGCTGTTTTAAACAGCGAGGAAACCGCTCTTTTCTTACCTTTTGAATTCAACCGTTTTCCTCCAAAAATCTTCGGTTTCGATCTTCATTCTTTGTAGCTTTACCTCGCGATTGAAATATAAATGATTGTAATTATTTAATTTTAGATATATGGCACGAAATATGTAACCATCATTTCACAGATGAGGAATGCAACCTACCACGACGATATCCAAAAAGACGTTGGGGAGATGAATACGATGATGAAATCACTCGAAATGGTGGAGAATGAATGGAGATCCCTGTCCCGGGATTTGAATGCATGCATGAGTCCCCGCCTGTCCGACATCGAGCGGTACTGGGATGAACACATCCTGGAGACGGAACTGCATATGGAAAAAAACCCGCACCACGGATCATCGGATAAGCCCCATCCGGACGCTCCCTTGATCGAACCCGAATTTGATCTGGGACCGTTTATCACCATCGAACGTTATCTCGACAAATTCAAGGAACTGGTTCCCCACATGGATGCGGCCCATCACTTGGAGATACCGGAATCGGATATCCCCAATCTGCTGAAGATCGTGCTATTTCCGGTTCTGGAAGAAGTCTTGCGCAATGTGCGCCGCCACAGCGAAGCGGACCGGGTTCGGGTCCGAATTAAAAAAAAGGATAAATACCTCATTCTCACCGTATCGGATA
Source organism: Desulfobacteraceae bacterium (assembly GCA_011390315.1). Taxonomy (GTDB): domain Bacteria; phylum Desulfobacterota; class Desulfobacteria; order Desulfobacterales; family Desulfococcaceae; genus JAABSQ01. Next base: position 5,389 of record JAABSQ010000617.1, on the reverse strand, counting down.
ACGGCCGCGGGTTCGATATGGAAAAGCGTCTCCTTCAGGAAGGCGCCGGCATAGGAAAGGGTCTGATGAGAATACGGGAATGGGTGGAACTGTTGGACGGGATGTTTATTCTGAATTCCAGAAAACATGCCGGCACGACCCTGACCATCTCGCTGCCCGCAATGGACTGAGAAGAAGCGATCCTGCAAATTTTGGAGGGGCACGTTTCGTCACATCCTTCATCACGCATCTTCCGAATGGAGGTGTAGGAGGTTAAAATACCGGTTTCCGCTTCTCGGAAAATGCGGTCATGGCTTCCATGAGATCATCCGAGGGAATGATATTGGCGCTGACGGATGCCACATACCGAAGACCGTCGCTGTTGGATTTATCGGCGCAATAATTGAGGACATCCTTGGCGGCCTGCACGGCCAGCGGAGAATTGGCCGCGATCGCCGAAGCCATTTCTTCCGCCCCCTGGAACAGGGTTTCGGGACTTGAAAACACCCCATTGACCAGCAAAATCGCCTTGGCCCGCTCCGCATCGATGTCTTTGGCGGTAAAGGCCAGTTCACGGGTCATTCCCTGGCCCACGATTTTGGGGAGACGCTGCAACACGCCCACATCGGCCACAAACCCGACCGCGGCCTCCCGCAGGGAAAACACCGCATCCGCCGAACAGAGGCGAATATCGCAAGCGGCGGCCATATCCAGGCCGGCCCCGATGCAATGTCCGTGGACGGCGGCGATCACCGGCTTTCGACAGTTCTCGATGCAGTTCATCGCTTCCTGCAAATCTTGGAGTTTGGAAAGGAACCGCCATTTCACCTCCCCCTTCTGGGCCGGATCCATCAGTTCGGGCAACGTCGACAACATCCCCGCCAGATCGATCCCCGCGGTGAAGCAAGACCCTTTTCCGGCCAAAATGACGGCGCGGATATCGGGGTCTTTGTCCAGATCCTTGAAGATGCGCGGGGGTTCTTGCCAGGCCGGGGGGTTCATGGCATTTTTCTTTTCGGGTCGGTTGAGGTAAACCCAAGCCAGGGGCGGCTTTTTTTCAACCTGATAAAAAGGGTCATTCGCCATCGGTTCTCCTGTGAGTGATTGATAAAAAAAAGAATGATCCCAGGTAACGGAACTGCTCACGGGAGCATACCCGACGATCATCCTTTTCCATTTTTTTCAAATCACGAGAGAGGGTATCTCTCATGAAATTTACTCCGTTACTGCTGCTGAGTGTATTTTTTCAGCGTTTCCATGAGCTGTTCGGTCTGCTTTGTTTTCGGAATATCTTCCTTTCCGGTCAGTAATTTTTCCTGTCCGTAGTAGGCGCGTGTCCGGTCGGATTCCTTTTCATAATAGACCCGGTTGTTTTCATCGTCGGCATTCAGAACGGCGCCTGTCAGAGCCGCACCGGCGAACAGTCCGCTGGTCTGTTTGTATACCAGAACATCCGCTTCAGTGGCGGCGCCGGCCTTCACACCGTATTCACCGGCGGCGGCGGTTGCCTCCGCGCCGATCTGAAGGCCGACACTGGCGCCATACAGCGAAAGAAAGATCGGGCCGGCCCACTCACCGTTCTGATTCAGCATTAGAACGCCGCCCCCGTGCCGTCCGCCGAATCCCACGGCGACTTTGGTCATGTCGGGGAATATGGCGATGCCGGCGGCATCCTTGATAAACTGCGGCGGAATCCGTTCATCGGTGCGTGCCAGCATGTTCCGAAGGACCTCTGTCGATTCCACGATACGTTCTCGGAAGTGGGAAATGTCCTCGGCCGGCTCCGTTCTTGCTTCGGTTTCCACAGCCGTTTTTTCTCCGGCACCCGCCGTCAGGGTCGGGTTGGGAACTATAAACACCATGGATACAGCCAGGGTAAGCGTCAGTAAACTGTAACCGCCATCGAACCAAAAACAAATAGGGAAGAAACCCCATAAATGGATCAGATTTTCTGTATTTAAGGGGCAATGTACGCGGAACTCCTCTACCTCCACGTCTTAAAATTTTTTCGTCTCTCAATTTTTTTAATAATCGGGTAACGCTCTACTTTTACCGAAATGAACACATCCCTTTTCATTCCTATCCATTTTCTAAACCAACCTACCGAATAATTAGCCCTTTTAAAAATTTTCCAGATAAAAACTCGGATCTGGTACGAAAATTGGAGTCTCCTCAGCAGCATTTTGAAACGAAATGGCAAAGCCGCCGAAAGGCTGTGACGCAAAGCCACGGGTCTACAACACCGAGCGGGTGTATGATCGCCGGGCTGCCGAACATTCATAAACAGCGCCTTCGGTTCTTTACCGAGGCGCTGTTTTTTTTTGCTGAAAGGATTTCGCATGAATCAGGGGGGAAACATGCAGCATTATTGGAGCACCGCATCGGTGTTTTGTGTATTGGCCATCCTTTTTCCGTTCGTCTCCACCGCCCAGACCAGCCCGTTTCGCCGGACCGATATTCAGGTCCGTCAAACCGACCTTCTCTTAAACACCATCACCGCGATTCATGTTTTCCATGTTCTGGACGGAGAAAGCCTTCGGACGGTAATCCCCAAAGATCGGCTCCATTCCGATTTCTTTACCGTGGACGGATATATCAGCGGTATAGTGGTCTTTTGCGAGAATGAAATGACCGTACAGGCGGAGGGTCGCCGGTTTTCCCGACTGTCCAAAAATCCGGACGGCAGTTTTTCAGCCAAATATTTCGGCCGGCTCGATCCCGGCGCCGTTCGCGCACGGGTCGGCGATCACACCTATTTTGAAACCCCGAATGCCGGGGGGTCTGAAAAACCCGATGCGGTCCTTCGTGCCGGGTATTCCCTGTTTCCCGAAATCACCGGGGATGCGGTCAGCCCCCGTCAAAAACTGCGACTTGCATTGGAAACAGAGGCGGACCGATGGGAAATCACCATTCACCAGAAAGGATTTGAAAAATCCCTCCTGAACATAAAAAGTCCCGACGCCCGTCCCCGGGCCGTCTACATCGGTACCCGTCTGGCGCATTTACGATATGAAATCCCCGATTTCGATGCGCGATGGGCCGCCATTCAAAAAGGCATTTCCGGGGTGGAAGGGCAAGTGGGCCGACACCTGATTTCCAGAGTGGTCCTGCTCGACTATGCCGCCATCCATAATGCCGTTACATCTCAAAAAAGCGACGACATCTGGTTTTATATCGAGACCTTTCGGGAAGAACCGATTCCGGAATTGGAAACCATCGCCGCCCACGAGGCGATTCACAAATATGTGGATCAACGACGGTTGACCCGCAGCAGCGTCCTTCGCAAATGGTTTTCGGATCTGAAGGGGCATGATCTTTTTTCCATGGAACGGTTTCTTTTGTTGACCCAGGGCATGCTTCCGGCGGACGCGGACCCTTCCGACACTGAAAACAGCCTTTTTTTCGCCTTCATCGATGAGCGAAATTTTCTGGAGGATCGAAAGGGGGGGCATTCCCGGGATAATCTGGATGAATTCTGCACCTCGTTCATCCACTCCGTCTTGCATATTCACCGGCTGAAAGGGAATCTGAACCGTCGAATTCTCCTCCACGACGACACCTGCCGCGAATTGACCGGTTCCGAAAAGAAGGAATTGCTGAAGACCTTCCAGGGGACATTGACGGTGTTCAAGGAGGTGCTCCATCTTTGTGCGGATGTCGATTCGGCCCCCGACCATTTGGTGTTCACGAACGGAATGGCGATCGCCGCACAGGTTCGGTGAGATGGAGCGATTCCTTTGTGATGTTCTCAGCCCTGCTGCTCATGGCCAAACGAACGATTCGCATCACCACCGCCTATTTCATTCAGGTGATCCTGGACCCGCCCACCGTTCAGATACTCCTGGCCCATTTTCAGGAGGACCTTCGCTTCGCCAAGCAGCTCTCCACCGAAAACTGGAATAAACGATCGGCGCTTCAGCGGATGAAAGAAATCCTGGTTCGCCCTTTTCGGGAAAATCTCTGAATCGAACGTTTTAGACGTTCACGTTTTTAGTTTTTTTCCCCGCCCGAACGGCCGGATCACCCCGGCCAGCCAGACCGCCCCGATCACAAACCCGGCGATGATATCGCTAGCCCAGTGGGTGCCGAGCCGCAGCCGGGCCCATCCGATCACTGCGATAAACAAGCCGCCGATGAACAGGGCAAAGGCTCGTTCCAGGGCGGAATCGCGACCGTCAGCAGCAGCCCGATCCCCATGCGGAACCAGAACCGGTGCCGGGCGTCATCGGGCAGCGCCCGCTGTTCAGTCCGGAAGTCATGCCATAATTGGCGAACCGACCGGACCAAAATCCAGGAATGTTCCGTATCTTCGCGAGCGTTTGCCGTTTCTGCCGATGAAATCGCCATAAAGCTTTCCCCATAAAATTTTCCCCATGAAATTTATCGATGATCAGGAGTGGAGCTCTCGGCCCTTCCATCCGTCGAATTGGCGGCTGGTCTTAAACGGCTCATATTCTCCGGTGAGGGCGACCGGGCGGGTTTTTTCCAACAGATGCTGCTGAGTCGCCTTCGACATGGGCGAAAAGCGCCGGGCGAGTTGAATGTTTTCCTCGAGCACCGCCATGGAATCGATCCCCGACACGATGGTGGCCACCGGCTGGCTCCAGGCGTAATTGAGGCATTCTTCCGGTTCGACCAGTCCGGTTTTCAGGAGGTGACCGCTGCCCAGCGTCTTCATGGCGATGACCCCGATGTTTCGCTCCTGGAGTTTGGGAAGCACCTCGTTTTGAAAGCTGCGAAATTGGGCATCCAGGATGTTGACCGGCATCTGAACCGTATCCCATGGAAAATCATGGGAGAGCATCTCCAGAAAAAGCCGGGGGTCTTTGTGACCGGTAAACCCGATGAACCGCACCTTGCCCGCCTTTTGAGCTTCGTAGGCGGCCTCGATGGCGCCGTTTTTGGAAAAGATCATGTCGGGATCATCGTCATAGATGATTTCATGAAACTGCCACAGATCGATCATATCGGTGTTGAGGCGCTTCAGACTCGCTTCGAGATGCTGCAGAGCGGTTTTTTTGTCTTTGCGGCCGTGGTGTTTGCTCATGAGAAATACCCGCTGCCGGTATCCCTCCTTCAGGGCCCGGCCCATGATTTCTTCAGAGCGGCCGTGGTGGTACTCCCAGGCGTTGTCCATGAAAGTGACGCCCTGATCCACGGCGTGTCGAATCAGCCGAATGGCGGTTTGATCCTCTTGGATAGACCCGATGTGCCATCCGCCGAGTCCTAGAATGGAGACCTTTTCACCGGTATTGCCCAGGGACCGTTTGGGAACCCCCTCGGCGGATGCCCATAATTTCTTGGGCAGGATCACCGCGCCCGTCCCGGCCAGGGCCTGTTTGATGAATCCGCGGCGGGTCAGACGGAACCATTGCTTCTTCAGATGCATACCCCCTCCTTTTCCCTCTTG